>CAYZLP010000740.1:0-3242 GCA_964478635.1 uncultured Caldilineaceae bacterium | reverse complement strand
CACGAATTTCCCTTCACGGGCACAATCCAGAAAGTGGATATCGAAGTCGGCTCTGTGCTGGCCGGCGTGCCCAAAGAGAAGCTGGAAGAGTTGCTGGGGGTTGGCCTAGCCCATGCGGCGAAGGCATCGCAGTAGAGTCAGGATCGTGCCGGGCTGGGGCTCGGCATTTCCAGGCGCGCTCGAATGATGCGTTCCTGGAGCGCCAAGCCCCAGCCTTGCGAAAACCTACGTTGCCAGAGCACTCGTTCGGACAGTTCTGATTCGCCTGAACTTTACCGAAGTAGATCGAGAGGAAACATGATGGTGGACTGGATCAGTAGCCTACCGACCGCTGCCCTGATGGGCTTCCTTGTGGTGGCGTTTGTAGGCTTTGCCTGGTTAGGAATTGTCTTCGTGCGCCCCTTTCTGCGTCCATTAATCGGCCGGGGGCGCGGTCACAATGAGCTTGTGGGCAACACGCTGCAGTTCTATTCCGTGATCTATGGCCTGCTGTTGGGCCTACTGGTGGTGGGCGCGTATCAAGATTACCTTGACGCTGCCAGGATCACGGAAGCCGAAGCCTCCACAATTTTGGGGCTGGAGCGGTCTGTTCGCACCTTTCCTGAACCGTTGGGGGAGGATCTGCGCGCTGGTCTTGCCGAGTACACGCGCGTCATTATCGAGGATGACTGGCAGACCCAGCAGCTTGGTGAATTGGCGGCCGGGTCTGCGGTATCGATCGCTGCGCTCCAGGCTAATCTATTGGCGTTCGAACCCGAGACAGCTAGAGATGAGATTGTACTGGACAATGCCGTTGCACTGTACTCCCAGTTGCTCGACCTCCGGCGCCAGCGACTCTACAGTGCAAGCACAGAGCTTCCAGCCATTCTATGGCATGTAGTTTTCATCGGAGGACTTCTCACCATCGTGCTCATGTGGCTATTTGATATGAAGCTTAACCTGCAATTTGTACTGGTCGGGATGGTCGCCTTCTTTATTGCCGCCATGATCGGATTGATCTTCGAACTAGACAGTACGTACAGCGGCCAAGTAAGTGTGTCGGCTGATCCATACATTCTCGTCTATCGAGCCCTGGCAGGGCAATGATCTCACCTTTCAGCGCAAGCGCTGTACGCCTGTGTCAGCTTAGCGCGATCAGAACAGGTTCGGCAGATGCGTTGCCCCCAACTGCACGGGGTGACAAATGGAACTGCATGAAAGAACGGGGGCCGAAGCATGGCAACATATGAGATTCTGCAAGACGAAGGCATGAATTACGTAAGGATAACCATTGATAATGAAACGGTACGGGCGGAATCGGGCGCACTCTGCTTCCTGCGCGGCGACATTGCAGTGGACGCGGGTGTCCCGTCGTTGCGACAATACTACCAGGCGCTTCTCTCAAATGAAGCCCTTGTCAGGCCGACATATACCGGCACCGGCGTGATACAGCTGGAAGCAAGCTACTCTGGCTACCACTTCCTCGATATCGAGGATGAGGCCTGGCTACTGGCCGGTGGTGCGTACTGGGCATCCGACGGCAGTGTCGACTTGGCAGTGCACCAGGAGTCTGTCTGGACCTCGATTCGTGCCGGCGAGGGGGTCTGGGATTATGCGACCAAGGTCTCTGGCAGCGGACGGGTGGTGCTCGTCGCCCCCGGACCGGTCAAAGAATTGAAAATCGAACATGAGCGGGTGGTAGTCGATGGCCGATTCGTCGTCGCACGGACTGAAGGAGTCTCATACCAGGTTCGGCGTGCGACCAGATCTCGCCTCTCCCATTATTTGGCCGGTGAAGGGTTGACACGAATCTATGGGGGCGTGGGTCGGGTGCTCGTGTCGGCCGTGCCATATTGGCGTCACGCGCTGTGGAAGGATACGGTTCAGTAGCGAACGACGTACGCCATTCAACAAGGCGCCGTCATGGGTGAAAGTTGCGGGAAATGCGTCCCACTCATCGAAGGTTTGTTGCGTATATAACGTTGACCAGCTTGTGCATTGGCCTGAGCATGCTGCTGGCGGGGTGTGCTCGCGCAAATGAACCATTGTCAGGCATCTTAAGCGAAGCGCAAGCTGGGCGCGGGCAACTGTTACTTTGGCATACCTGGACCGGGAGCGAAGCGCAAGTGCTGGACGGGATGCTCGACAAGTACATGGAATTACACCCGGAAGTCAGGATCATCGCGGTCCCAGTTCCGGAAGATCAGCTTGTCCAGGAGTTTGCCAGCCAGAGCGCCGGCGGACTCGGCCCCGATTTGGTTCTGGTCGAGGCTGGCACGCTCTATGATTTGGTTCAAGCCGATCTCGTGCGTGACATCAGCGGCGTCGCCCCAGACTTGTCCAAGTACCTATCGAGATCGCTGCCCATGGTCACGCACGGTGAAGAAGTCTATGGCCTGCCTCTTGCTGGCCACACCCACGTCCTTTTCTACAACCGATCGAGCGTAGACGATGCCCCTGCGGATATGTGGGCGTGGCTGGCAAGGGCGGAAAGCGGGGAAGTATTCGCTTTGAACACAGGGTTTGTCGACAATTTCTGGGGCATTGGCGCCTTCAACGGTCGGACAATTGACGCCGAAACGAAAGAAATCCTCATCCGCCTGGGCGGCTTCAAAAATTGGCTGCAGGCGCTTCAGTTGGCGCGTACGGTCCCCAACTTTATGCTCGACAACGATGCCGACACACTGCGGCAAGCATTTCTGACCGGTGAAGCCGATTATTATTTCGGTCGCTCCAGCGAACTGGCGGATCTCCGCCAGCAGCTTGGCGATGACGCTGTAGGCGTGGCGGTCCTGCCTGCTGGCCCGAATGGCGGAACGCCGCGCCCGCTGCTGTTCTTGTCTGCAATTGCCTTTGGCACTGACTCCACGCCGACTGAATCTGCGCATGCAATGGAACTGGCCGAATTTCTAACGAGCTATGAAGAGCAGTTATCGCTTGCTCTGGCTGACATCGGGCGTGTGCCGATCAATAATCGGGTGCGTATCACGGCAAGCATGCCGCAGCGCACGACAACTGTCGCACGCCAGCTAGGTTCCGCAACGGGCACTGCCTTCACAACCCAAAGCTGGTGGCGTCAGATTCAAGCCGGCGCCGTCAGCCTGCTCGAGGACCACCGCGCGGTCGTTGAAGGCGTGATGACGCCGGACGAATTTCTACAGAAGACGTCACTTTCGCTTCAGGAGGCGTACGGTTTCTCCGAAAAAGTGATCGATCCGGCCTCCCTCTGTCCCGAGCGACCGACCGCAATCGACTTGTGGCAT
>CAYZLP010000739.1:0-3243 GCA_964478635.1 uncultured Caldilineaceae bacterium | reverse complement strand
AGATAGAAAGGGAGATTGGGGTATTTATGATTGAGCGCCGCAATGCCGGACTCCGCGTCCGCCAGCAGGGCTGCGTCTTCCGGCATTGTCTGTTCCGGCGCGTCGGCGTAGTCGCTCAACAGCGCAAAGCCCAAATTGAGATCGGGGTTGCGCAGAAAGTGCAGTTCCATCTGGTTGAGCAGCGATGCCACATCTGATGTGTTGGCAATCAGGGCCGGGATGACGATCATTGTGCGACAAGACGGCGGAATACCTTGCGCGAAATCCAGCTTGGGAAGAATGAGCGGGGGTAACAGGCGCGTGATCACCCAGTTCACTACATCCACAGCCAGAGTCATGGCGGGGATCAGGGCCAGTATGCCTGCCAAGGCGAACAACCAGCGCGATCCTCCAGCATCGGCAGCATATGCAACGGATATGGTGACGACGGCCATGCCCAATAGACCGATGCTGCCCAGATAGACCAAAGAAGGATGCGTCAGGATCCAGCGCTGCTGGGCCGTATGAAATGGCGGTCGACAGCCCACGCGTTGTTCAAGGATGGCACGCCCTTCGGACAACAGATAATAGCCGATATGACAAGTGCGGGGTAGGTCCAGATTCTCTGGAAGCAGATCACCGTTTGCTTCGACAACTGAGCGCTTGGGCGACTTTGCTGCCAGATCTGCAGCTTGGGCCAGTGCCAGCGCGGCTTGCGCCACGTCAAGCTCAGCGAGACCGGCCGTCCGTGCAACTATTTCAATTTCATTGCGGTAGCGGTCACGGGTCGCAAAATCCATGCGTGCGTACATTCCGGCCGGATCGTCACACAAGATGCGTTGTACCAGGCTGACGTCTTCGAAGAAGACATTCCAATCTTCCGTGTTGATCGAACGCAAGCTGGGTATGCTGTGCGCGATAATCTCATTGTCGCTAACCAGATGCGCCAGATCCAATGCTGGGTCAAATGGGTCGTCCGCCTGTTCCGCATAGGAAACGATTCCAGTGATCCGCTCCGCTGCCTGCACCACACTGGCGAGCAAAACCAAACGCAGCATGATCGGCAATGCCCAGATTTCGCCCATGGTCAAGGGCTGCCGCTGTTGATAGGCCGTCACAAAGCGTGCGAACCGGCGTCCGTCAAACTGGCATTCGTCATTGATCACGTAGTCCCTAGCCAGGGCAAACGCACGCGGACAGTCATAGCCGGCGCCTCCATCTGCTAGCCTGGGCAGCTGACGATAATAACCAAGCGGCAAATCGACTTCGATCTCCTGACGCGTTTGGTCTAGCAGGTAATAGTTATCCAGAACCCATTCGGCGGCATAGGCCGTATTCAATTCGTGAGCCGACATCTGGGCAAAGTGATTGTACACATCGTCTAGGCGTTTCACTAGCCTAAACAGGGAATTGAACAGTTCACCTTGGCCACCAGGCTCAGCCAAATCGGTGTGTTGCGCCGCAAGTAGTCGAGCGCTATGCTCCAAATTGCCGGCGCCAGGTTCGTGGTCGCGAGGAATGCTATCATCGGTCGAAGGTAGGGCAGCAGAGTCAAGCGACAACTTTAACGTCCTTCCACTGGCCTGAAGTCTGACCCTGTTGGGCGTGCGGCCAATGGTGAACCTCTTCGGACATGCGTTCAGCCTTGCTGAGCAGAATCTCGTGAGGCAGTAAGTCTTGCATAACCAACAGCGGCGTCGTACCATAGGTCAGAAAGCTGGTGGCGATGCTGCCATACGGTCGTTGTCGCTGCCCAGAATGGCCATGAGCACAGAGCACAACCAAATCGGCTTCGGATTCTTCAACCACTCTATGTAACGTGGCCGCAACACTCTTGCCCATCTCGATTTTTACTCGAGAAGCCAAAGGCAAACGCGTACGCAATGCCGCGAAGTACTGGATTGCCTGTGCGCGATTTCGTTCCATCACCTGTTCTACAAGTGCGGTATCTTCAGCTGCAAGTGGCATGCGCTGAATTAGCTCTGGCCTAACCACGACATGGACGAACAAGATTTCAGCTTCGCAATAGTGGGCCAACGCGGTTATCGTGGGCAGGACCGATTCTGCCCGTTGCGAACCGTCCAGCGGGACCAGAATGCGACGGTAGCGGAAAGCTTCCCCGTTTTTCTCAGCATATACAGGAGAAGGTTCGTAGGCACGCACCAGCAGGATCGATTTACGCGCGCGATCAATCACTTTCTGCACGACACTGCTTACATTCCAGCCGTTTAGCCCGCTGTGACCATGGCTGCTTATCGCCACTAGGTCAAAGTCATTTCGTTGGGCGTATTCAATAATGCTTCTGGCGACGACCCCTTCGATTACTTGCAGGCTAGGCGGCTGAGACATGTATTGACCTAATTGCGTGCCATGCGCCTCCAGATAGGCTTGCGCTTCAATTCTCTGCAATTGCCAGTCTACCGGATTGACGGCGCCGGCCGGAGCATCATGACTCTCCAATACATGCAACATTGTGATGTTCGAGTCCAAGGCACGGGTCACTGCCATCACATGAGGCAGCACACAAGTGGCCAACTCAGAGCCATCCAGCGGTACCAGGATCTTGTCCAGCATAGAATATCTTCTCCTCCGGCACGGTGACTGAAAAATGCGAGGTATCCCGTAGCTTGCGCGAGAAAGAATGCATTGTGCAGGCTACCGAAGAATCTTAAATCGGACCTGACGGCGGCCTGTCCGTGAGCATCGGGGAAGCTATCCGCGCCGGCCGACTACCTTCTGGATACCGGAGCCTTTGCCGCCGCGTACCCATAGGGCAGCTTCCTCCATCCGTGTCTATCGTGTGTAATAGTCGGGCGTTTCGTTGAGATGGGTACGCACGACTTTGCCGATCTGGATCGGATCATCGACGACATGAAATGTTATCGGGTTGTAGACCCCGGCCGCAACCTCAGCATTCAGGCCGAGGCGAAATTGCACGACATCGAACGTATCCCAGTCAATTCCCAACTTGTTGCCGATGTCCTTCGCTGCAGCCAGCGTAAACCGTCTGGTTTTCATCTGAGAGTTGAAAGCTTTCTGCTGTGTCATGAGGATTGTCGCGTCAATGGAACATCAGTGAATTCGGTAAACATGTACCTGCGCTGCACGCCAATGTACACATCAACATAACTTTGGAGGATGCTATACGGGGATATTTGGATTCTTTTCCTTTTCTTTTTTCTCTCGTTTTGCTTGTTTCTTTTCCTTCATGGTTTTGGCGGGTTTTTTCTTGGCATTCTTTTTGCGGTTCTGCGTTTTTTTCAT
>CAYZLP010000738.1:0-3247 GCA_964478635.1 uncultured Caldilineaceae bacterium | reverse complement strand
GCACACCCTCAACCTCTACGCCAAACTCGACGTCCACAGTCGGCGTCAAGCCGTCGCCCGTGCACAAGAACTTGGGCTTGTGTAACCGGCCAAGGGAAACAAACAGACTGTAGGACCTTTTGGCGTGCGACGGGGATGGGCGGGATATCCAACCCTGCCGCATGTGTTTTGTTACCCTCGTTGATTCCTCACGCTTACATTCTCTCTGAACTTACGGACCAAAGATCGCCTGTCTCTCTACCAAAGTGGTAGAGGCGCAGAGCAAAGAAGCTTGCTATGCTGGATTCACGGTCAATCCTCAAGAACGCGGCATGAATTCCCGTGAGGTGCTACCATGGGGCAAGCCAGGCGCAAACTCAACATGTATGACCCGACCGTCTTCCGGATCTGTATCGAAGGAGGGTTGGACCAACACTGGTGCGAGTACTTCAGTGCGCAGTCGGCCTCGGTCACCTACGATAACGCGGGCAACACCGTGACCACGCTCGTGAGTGAGCCGATGGACCAGGGCGCGTTGGTCGGCTTGCTTAGCCGCCTCAACGCGTTGGGGATACCGGTCATATCCGTAGAATCCGTCCCGTCCAATTGAGCCATTGCATCGGCATTTACGCCGCCGCGCACTAGTAAATCCCGGCGGAAATAAGCCGACAGATTCTACCAGAGGTATGCCCGTCAAATTTCTGCCGTGGTATTTACGCCGCGATGTACTTAGTGACGCGAATTGAGCTGATCAAGTGATCACACGCCCCAAAGGAGACTAAAATCATGGCACAACGAGATACGATCAAGCGCGAAGTCCTGCCCATCCCCGACATGCCGTACATGGGGTTTACCACCTTTACAGCCAGAGATCCCGATACCCACTTCCCAAAGTACGAGCCGCTGCGTCCACCAGCCGGCGCGCCCAACGTGCTTGTGATTCTTTTGGACGACGTGGGGTTTGGCGCATCCAGCGCGTTTGGCGGCCCGTGTCAAACGCCCACTGCCGAACGGCTGGCAGGCAGGGGTCTGAAATACACGCGTTGCCATACCACTGCCATCTGCGCGCCGACGCGCCAGGCGCTCCTCACCGGGCGCAATCACCACTCAGTGGGCATGGGGACGATCGCCGAGGCGGCGACCCCGGCGCCGGGCTATAACGCGATCCGGCCCAACAGCAAAGCACCGCTGCCCGAGATTCTCAGATTGAATGGCTATTCCACCGCACAGTTTGGCAAGTGCCACGAAGTACCGCCCTGGGAAAACAGTCCGATGGGTCCCTTCGATCGCTGGCCGACCGGCAGCGGATTCGAACATTTCTACGGCTTCGTCGGCGGCGAAACCAACCAATACTATCCGGCCTTGACCGAGTGTACGATCCCGGTCGAACCGAACAAGACACCAGAAGAGGGGTATCACCTGACTGAAGATCTGGCCGACCGCGCCGTCACGTGGATCCGCCAGCAGAAGGCACTCATGCCCGACAAGCCCTTCTTCGTCTACTTCGCGCCTGGCGCCACCCATGCCCCGCACCATGTACCCGCGGCATGGTCTGACAAGTACAAGGGTCAATTCGACCAAGGCTATGAGGTGCTGCGCGAAGAGACGCTGGCCCGCCAGAAAGCCTTGGGCGTCGTCGCGCCCGACTGCGAGTTGACGGCCTGGAACCAGGATGTCCCCCACTGGGAGCAGATCCCCGACGACATGAAGCCGGTACTGGCGCGCCAGATGGAAATCTATGCCGGTTTCCTGGAACACACCGACTATCACGTGGGCCGGATCATCGACGCGCTTGAGGACTTGGCTGTTCTGGACGACACCCTGATCATCTATATGATCGGCGACAACGGCGCCTCTGCAGAAGGCACCTTCACCGGCGCTTTCCAGGAATTGACCTTCCACAACGGCCGACCGGACTTGGAAGCGCCGGAGATCGTCAAGGCGCGCATCAATGATTTCGGCACACCGCGGGCCTACAACCACTATGCAGTCGGTTGGGCCTTGGCCATGAACACCCCCTACCAGTGGAGCAAGATGGTTGCCTCCCACTGGGGCGGCACCCGCAACGGCACTGTGGTCCACTGGCCCGACGGAATCCAGAGCTCAGGCGAGATTCGCAACCAGTTTGTGCACGTGATCGACATCGCCCCGACGATACTGGACATTGCCGGCATCCCCGAACCGACCCAGGTGAACGGCGTCACCCAATCGCCTATGGAGGGCAGTAGCCTGGCCTATTCCTTCGATGACGGCAATGCGCCGGAGCGCCACGAAACCCAATATTTCGAGGTGGGGGGCAACCGCGGCATCTATCACAAAGGTTGGTCGGCCGTCACGCCCCATGCGGCCAATTGGAAAATGCATCTGCCACAAGGCTCCTTCGACGACGATATTTGGGAACTGTACGGGCCTGATGATTGGAGCCAGGCGCGCGACCTGGCCGACGAAATGCCTGAGGAGCTCGAGCGGCTCAAGCGCCTATGGTTGATCGAGGCGGCAAAGTACAACGTCTTGCCCATGGATGACCGGCTGGAACGACTCAACGCCGATCTGGCGGGCCGGCCGCAACTGGTGCGCGGCAATACCCAGTTGCTGTTCGGCGGCATGGGGCGGCTGAATGAGTCGGCGACAATCAGCATCAAAAACAAGTCCCACGCGATCACGGCCGACATTGACGTGCCTGACACGGGCGCAAGCGGCGTGATCGTAGCCCAAGGCGGCATGTTTGGCGGTTGGACAATGTACGCGATGGAAGGCAAGCTCAAATACTGCTACAACCTGTTGGGGCACAAGACCTGGTTTGTCACCAGCGACCGGCTCATCCCAGCCGGATCGCACCAGGTGCGCATGGAGTTTGCCTACGACGGCGGCGGCATCGGCAATGGCGGCATGGCGACCCTCTTCATCGACGGCCAGAGTGTTGGTTCCGGACGGGTGGAGGAAACACACAAAATGGCCTTTTCCGGTGACGAAACCTGCGATGTGGGTCGAGAATCCGGGTCGCCCGTGTCGCCGGATTACGGTCCGCGTGACAACGACTTCAACGGCAAGGTCAACTGGGTGCAGATTGATCTCGGCCTGGACGATCACGACCACCTGATTTCGCCTGACGAGCGCCTGAGCTTTGCCATGGCACGCCAATGACACGACGCTGCGTCGTACCATCACAGTGCCATTAGTCGCACCGGTTTCGCTGCAGTTGAAGACCAACTGATGCTGCTCTTTCTGCCGGCCTACTGCTCGGACCTGAATCCGATTGAACGGTACT
>CAYZLP010000737.1:0-3249 GCA_964478635.1 uncultured Caldilineaceae bacterium | reverse complement strand
GGAGGCAGTGACGTTGGCGCGGCGGCTTGGACTGCGGGAGCAACTGGCCTTTGCCCTGCACGACGCCTTCTATGCCTACGCGGGGACCGGCCAATGGGAACGCGCCCGGGGCGCCGTGCAGGAGGCGTGTGAGCAGTGGCAGCGTCTGGGCAATCTCCCCATGCTCTCCGAAGCCCACACCCGGCTCCACTGGGCCTACCTGGTGACCGGCGACTACGACCGGGCCATCGGCCACGCGGAGGAAGCGGCGCGTTTGGCGGAGCAGAGCCACAACCTGGACGCCCAGGCTACCAGCCACTTCATGCTGGGCGTGATCCACTGGGAGCGGGGCGAATTGGAGCGGGCGCGGGCGGTCATGGAAGCGGACATCGCGATGGCCGAGTCGGTCCGTAGCCTGACCCCGATGATCGGTACGCGTGCCGATCTGGCGCTGCTCTACGCGGAGATGGGTGATATCGCACATGGGATGGAGTTGGCGACGTTGGCACGCGCGACCGCGGATGAGTCACTCCCGATCTTGCGCTCTTGGGCCCATGCCGTTCAGGTCATGCTGGCGTTGCGGGGCGGCGATCTGGACGCAGCCCGGGCCTACGCGGCGACGCTGGAGGACTACCGGACGGTGCAGCGGCGCTTCGGCTACATGCCCTTCATGTGGATCCGGCTAGGGCTGGCCCACGGTGAATTGGCTTTGCAGCAGGGCGCGTTTGAGGAGGTGGTCACGTTGATGGATGCGCTGTACGCCGATCTGGCGGCTGCCGACATCTGGTATTTGCGAGCGGACGTGTTGCATCTCAAAGCACGGGCGCTGCGGGCACAGGGATCGCCATGCGCCGAAGAGGCAAATGCAACGCTAGCCCAGGCACGGTCTTTGGCGGAAAGGGTGGGCTCGCGCCGTGTGCTTGACCAAATTCGATAGCCTCACTCACGACTCCTCAACTGCTGCATCAACCCCAGTGCATCCCAGTTGAACCAGCTTTCCCGAATCCGCCCGTCGACAATGCGGTGGAGGGCCATGGCCGGGACGGAAACACGTTGGCCGGACGGGGGGAAGCCGGCAAACTCGCCCTCGTGTCTGCCGCTGATGGTAAAGCGGGTGACGACTTTGTCGCCTTCCGCAATCTGGTCTTCGACCGTGATCTGGAAATCGGCAAACGCACGGCGCAGGTAGGCCACAAACGCCTTGAATCCTTCGCGTCCGGATGCTTCCCCCGGCGCCGGATTGTGGTTGACAAAGCCGGCGGCCATGATCTCGTCCGCGACCTGCAGATCACCTTCGTTGTAAATTTTCTCGAACAGGCGCCGCAGGATGACCTTGTTTGACGCAGACATGAACCCGTTCCCTCCTCAATCGGATGGTCACGCTGAAAGAAGCTTCTTTCGGCGCAAGCATGTGACCGCTTCTCTCAGCGTGACCGTGTCGGCTATGCCCATCCGGCCGACGAAAACGTCATCTACGGCACATTCGAGTTGAAGATGTCCCGATAAATCTTCAAACTGCCGTCGGGCTGCCGTTGGAACGTGGTCGTGTATTTACCGTCGACGAAGATCGGGTCACTGCCGTCCTTTGGCGCAAAGGTCACCGTATACATGCCGCGGGCAATGGCCAGATCGCCGGCCACCAGGACCTCGTCCACGTGAATGTCCATGCCCTCGTACGTGCCCTGCGCCATGTTGGCGCTGATCGATGCGAAGATGGCATCGCGCCCGACATTCGGCGGTGCGCCCGGCGGCAGTTGCACACCATCCTCGACCCAAAGCTGAATCCAGCGTTCCGCGTCGTCCGCAGCCAGGCTGTCGCCGTACTCGGTGAAGACCTGCTCGACTTCGGCTGTCACCGTCGCGACGTCCGGCGGCGCGACGATGGGCTGGCACGCGCTGAGCGCCAGCGCGGCGAGGATCAACAGTCCAATCCATCTCTGATGGGGAAACATCGTTGTTGCTCCTTTCAGTTGCATACAGAGAACGATCCAAATCGTGGAACTCACGTACTCCTATTCAACAGGAAATCCGGGATCGTTTGGTACCTGTTCGGGGTCAACCAAGGGGTACAAGAGGGGTACATCTGCGGGTGCACGTCAATGAATCGGAGACTTCAACCAACGAGTTCAAACAATGCCATGCGTACGCCTGCCGGGACAGGACGGATGACAGCGCGCTGCACCAACTGCGCGAAGACAGGCAGATCGATCAGGGCGTCGATGGTCTCCACCGCCAATCGGGGCGGCAACAGCGAGTGAAAGCGCCCCAATCCCAGACTGTCCGCCACCTCATGCCGCAGCACCTGTAACGTGCGCCGGACCGCACGGTCATCCCACACCAACGGTGGCACGGTGCGGGTCGGCACGTGCAGGCACACCTCATTGACCTGTGAGACTGCGCCCTCAGGCCCCATGCCGGTGTGCAGCAGACCCGCCAACAGCGCCCCATACACATCGCCCCAAAAGTGAAAGAGCCATGTGCCTTCGTCGGCGGGCAGCGTGAAGAGCGTGTCCGGGGGCAGGTTCATCTGCCGCGCCATGGCCAACGTTACCGCTAGCGGCACGGCAAACGGAGCGGTGGCGAAGCGCAGCGTCGCGTCGGCCGGACCTGCCTCGCCCTGGCGCACGGCAATCCGATAGCGATCGCGCCACACGACCTCCATGGCGCGCCCACCCAGGAGCAGGGTGTCGCCTTCGATGCGGACGCGGTCGGTCTGGGCGATGGTGCGGCCGCTGTAGGCGTCGATGACGGTCAGGCTCAACGGATCGGCCCCAATGTTGCTGTATATCTCGTGCTGGTCCAATAACGGCTCCAAGGCGGGGCCGGGGCGCCATTCGCCGGGACGGCCGGCACGCAGAAAGTCGCGCCGCGCCAGTTCGGCAAGAATCTGGCCGGGTGCGGCAGGATCGACCTCGTCCGGGGCGGCGCGCGCCAAGTCCGCCGTGCGAATTCCGCCGGTGGGGCTCTGTTTGAGGATGCTGAAGGTCTGTTGGACCAGCACCGAGAGGCGGACGTGGTAGACCGGCCGGGCAAGCTCTGACGTGGTGACTTGTCCCTGCGCGGCTGCGACCAATGCGCGCATGCGGGCTGTCTCCAAGGGTGAGCGCACCAGGCACAGCACGGAGATGCGTCCGGTGCGACGCCCGCCGCGTCCGATGCGCTGCAGAAACGAGGTGAGCGTGGGCGGCGGCCCCAGCAAGACCACGTCGTCAATGCTGCCGATGTCGATACCCAACTCCAGCGTGGAACTGCTGACGCAGATGGCCACGG
>CAYZLP010000736.1:0-3250 GCA_964478635.1 uncultured Caldilineaceae bacterium | reverse complement strand
CGAAAAACCAGGTTTTCGATCCGCATGGCCGGCTGATTCTCGATCGGATTGTCGTGGAGGGCGAAAAGGGTGTCCGGGATGGGAGACCAGGCTGCAAAGGTTGACTGGAGCAGCCTGAGGCGACGCAAATCTTCCTCGTCCGACCAATCGGCTGACAAATCTTCCAACGCAGCCAGATTCTCCGCAAAGACCTTCTTGGCGTTGTTGTACTCGTCGATATAGCGCAGGTCACCCAGGACCAGATAGCCGCGCACGGCCGCCTGCATGCGCAGCAGATTGGAGCGGGCCCGGGCCGATGCCAGCACGGCCGGCACGCGCAGTTCCGTGGTCAAGTCGATATCGCGTGTCGCCGCACGGCTGGCGCCAAAAATCAGGGCCACCAGCAGCAGGACCAGTACACCCAGGGTCATGAAACCGATGGCCAGTTTCGTGCCGATGGCCAAATCATTGAATGCGCCCAGCCACCCCATGCCGGACGCATCTGCGGGCGCGTCTGCGGACCGGGCCGGTCCGCCGGCTTCTGCAACAGTCTGCATGCCGATGATTGACTCCTGCCGTTCCATTCTGCTCAGTCTTCCTCAGTTCGCCTCGGTCAGCTCCAGCAAGCGTCGATCGACCGCGCGTGCAGCCTGGTCCAGGGCCTCTTCCGCAGTCAGTTCCCCCAGGATGGAGCGATGGATAAAGGGTGCAATGGCGTCACGGATTTCGACGTGATAGGGCATGGGCGGCGCGCCGGCAAAGAGATGCCCCTGTTGCTTCATCAGCGAGTAGTAGCCGTTCAGGCGGCGATCCTGGGCCTGCACCAGGGGATCATCGAAGGTCGAGAGATGCACGATCCGGCTCGTCTCCACCGCCCAGGCCGGTTGAATGGCCGGCTGGCCCAAATACTGAAGCCACAACAGCGCAGCCTCCTGCTGCTCCGATACCGCGGGAATGCCGAAGGCCGCGCCGTCATAATAGCCGAGATAACCGGCGCCGACGATGGCGTCTTCCACGACGCCGGGCGCGGTTGGCGGCAGGGCAACGCCGAGCTTGCCCACGACAGACGAGCGCGCAGGATCGGTGCCCAGCGCCGCGATGTACTCACCGTACAGCCAGCCCTGGGCAACACGTCCGGCGCCGAAGGCGTCTTCGACATCGTTCCACGTACTCTCTTTGGCCTCCGGCGGTGCGTACTCCAACATCGCCAACCAGAAATCAAGCGCGGCTTTGGCTTGGGCGCTGTCCAGCGCTCCCCCATTGGCCACGGTTGCGCGCCCCGTCTCCAAATTGATACCCCAGTTGTAGACGCCAAAGGCGGGCGCAATGGTCTCAAAGAATTCGTAGAAGGAAGCGGTATGTCCTACGATGCCCTGGACGGTAGAACCCCACAGATCCAGGCCGTGCTCCTGACCGTACCGGGTGAAGAAGTCGGCAATGTCACGGTACTGCTGGAAGGTTACGGCCGGGCTGAGCGGATAGCTGTATTCGGCCTCGAAGGCGGCCCGAATCGACGGATCCTCAAAGAGATCTTTGCGGTAAACATAGGTTTTGATGAAAGCCTCAATGGGAACGCCGTAGAGGGCGCCCGTTGCCGGGTCGCGAAATTCGTCCGCAAAGTCGATAAAGTCCGCAGGATCGAAAGCTTCTACGACCAGTTCCGGGTGATCGGCCCACATCGTGGAAAGATTGACGAGCCGGTCATTCTCCAGATAGCCGTAGATCACGTCCTGCTCGACATAGACAAAGTCATAGCCGGGCTGTCCCTGGGCGATGATCTCTTCGATGACCGAATTGTCGGTGATGGTAATCTCGATATCAATGCCCGTTTCGGCCGCGAATTGGGGACCGAGCACGTCGCGGATGTAGCGGGAGGAAGGCGTGTCTTCCGTAATGCCGCGCAGCGTACTGCCCTGGAAAGGCCGGGCATAGGCATGCCAGACCGAGGGCGGCTCGGCCGTTACTGCGCTGACGAAATCATGCGTGCGCTCTGCACCGGCGGAGCAGCCGGCCAACGCAAGCCAGGCCAAAGCGGTAAATAGGAGTACGGTCACTTTTCGCGCCACGACGGTCACCTCCGGTTCCCGCAGTATGCCACAACCGCCAACCGCGCGCCATCAAGGATAGACCGCGGATTTTGCGGATGCAGCGGATCAATGCGGATGGACAAGAAGAATATCCGCATAAATCCGCCGTATCCGGAATATCGGCGGTCTATCCCTGGGGCAACTCAATCTGGGCTTTCACCGAGGTTGGCGGCATCTCGACGGCGAAGTCGAACGCGGCGATGCTTTCGCGGAAGGGAAAGCGATCCGTTATGAGCGGTTTGACGTCGAGCTGGCCGCTGCCCATGAGGGCCAGAGTGCGTGGATAGATGTGGGCGTAGCGGAAGACGTGTTCGACGCGCGCCTCTTTGTTCTGGGCCCGGGCCACATCGTAGGCAACGGGTTCGAGGGGAATGCCGACGAAAACCACCGCGCCGGCCGGTCGCAGGGGCGCAAAGACGCCGGCTGCAGCCCGGCCGTTGCCACTGCACTCGAATACGATATCGGCGCCCCAATTGCCGGTGATCTCCATGACCCGCGCAACGAGATCCTCTTCGGCCACATTCACGCCGGTAATCGGCCCCAGCGTCTCCGCCAGGTCGAGCTTGGGCTGCTGCACGTCGGTGATAATCACCTGACTGCAGCCGCCGGCCAGGGCAGAGAGGGCTGTCACCATCCCGATGGGTCCGGCGCCCAGGACCACGGCCACGTCGCCCGGCTGAATGCGCGCCTTTGTGGCGGCATGCATGCCCACGGCCACCGGTTCCACCATGGCCCCTTCGGCAAAGCTGACGCTGTCGGGCAGCTTGAAGGTGAAGGCGGCCGGATGCACGACCGTCGGGCGGAGCACGCCGTGGACCGGCGGCGTGGCCCAGAAGCGCACGTCGGGATCCAGGTGGTACAGGCCCAGCTGGGTGGCCCGGCTGTGGGGATTGGGAATGCCCGGTTCCATGCAGACCCGGTCTCCAGGCTGCAGATTCTCCACGGCATCACCGACTTCGATCACGGTTCCCGAAGCTTCGTGGCCCAGGACCATGGGTTCGCGCACCACGTACTGACCGATGGCGCCGTGGGTGTAGTAATGAACGTCGCTGCCGCAGATGCCGACCGTGTGCAGGCGAATGCGCACGTCATGAGGGCCCAACGTTTCGTCAATGTGAATGTCGCGCAGCGAGAGTTCGTCCTTGCGCTCCAGCACCAATGCTTCCATGAGGTTATCCTTCTCT
>CAYZLP010000735.1:0-3251 GCA_964478635.1 uncultured Caldilineaceae bacterium | reverse complement strand
GGACTTCCTGCCGCCCGACATCGAGTTGACCGTCTCGCCGCGGTCGCTGGTGGAGGGCATGTTGCTCGGTGCGTTTGTCGTGGCCGCCTTCACCTTTATTCCGCTCTACCGTCTGGGCGAACTCAAGCCCAGCTTCATCTTTCGCAAGGAGTCTATCGGCCTGCGCCAACGTTGGCCCTACATGGTGGCCGTCGCCCTGATCTTGGGGGCCTTTGCCGCTATGGTCTACTGGCTGCTCGGGGAAGCGCGCACCACGCTCTACTTCGTGGCCGCAGTTTTGGGCCTGCTGGCCATCTCGGCCGTGCTCACGGAGGGGGTGCTGCGTCTGCTGCGTCGCCAGCGGCCCAGGCGTTTGCCCGCGCGCCAGGCCCTGCGCGGACTCTTCCGGCCCCGCAATCCGACCCGGGCCATCATCATCACGCTTTCGGCCAGCCTGGCCGTTCTCTTCTGCATTTTCCTGGTGGAGCAGACGCTGGATGCCAGCTTCGTGGCCGCCTATCCCGAGGATGCGCCCAACGTATTCTTCCTCGATATCCAGCCTGACCAGGTCGAGGAATTTGCGGCGGCGCTGGGCGAGGAAAGCGAGTACTTCCCCGTCATTCGGGGCACCATTGCAGCGGTAAACGGCGAAGCGCCCCGGCCGTCAGAAGATGAGGATGACGGTCCCCGGGGCGAAGACGGCCGGGATTTCCAGTTTAGCCTGAGCTATCGGGACGATCTGCTCGATAACGAAGCGGTGATCGGTGGCGGTACGCTCTTCGATCCCGGATTTGCCGGTGCGCAGGTATCGGTACTGGACGATGTGCAGGAGTGGGCGGGGGTTGAACTCGGTGACGTCATCACCTTCCGCATCCAGGGTGTTCCGCTGGACGCAACGGTGACCAGCGTCCGTACCCAGACCGAGGAGTCGGTCCAGCCCTTTTTCAGCTTCGTCTTCCCTTCGGCCGTGTTGGGCGACGCGCCCCAGACCATCTTCACGGCCCTGAGTGTTGAGGAGTCCGCCATTCCTGCCCTGCAGAACCGCATGGTTGCCCAATTTCCCAACGTCAGCGTCATCGACGTCACCGCGGCCATCGACACCTTCTCCGACCTGGCCCGCCGGGTGACCCGGGTCATTCGCTTCTTCACTGCCTTTAGTATTATCGCCGGCCTGTTGATTGTGGTCAGCTCGGTCTTTGCCACCCGGTACGCCCGGGTGCAGGAGGCGGCCTATTACAAAGTGCTGGGGGCCAAGAGCCGCTTTGTCCTACGGGTCTTCACCCTGGAGAACGTGCTATTGGGCCTGCTGAGCGCCCTGCTCGGCCTGGCCATGGCCCAATTCGGCGCCTGGCTCATCAACACGCGCCTCTTCGAGCTCGACTTCCGCCCCTTCGTCATTCCGAGCGCCGTCATGGTGCTCATCACCATCGTCCTGGTGACCACCGTCGGCATGCTGGCCTCGGTTTCGATCCTGCGCAGCAAGCCTATCCAGTTTTTGCGCGAGCAGACGGAGGAGGAGTGATTTTGGTGCGCCGTCCGGGGTGGGGATGATGATAGTCCGTCAGCGAGGATCTGACGCTTTCTGTGGAGGTCTTTGCCATAGATCAATAGTATTCCCGAACATACGCATAGGCCGTTTCCATCAATTGGTCGTCTTGGTGCAACTTATATTTCAGAAGCGTGCGGCGCAGCGCGCGCTTGACCTCCCTTTCCCCAGCGCTAGTACTCTGCCAACCTGGAAAGCGCACATAGCGCACAATCTCATCGATGTCATTGACCACGCGCTCGACGACGATGGGCGTCTGGTCGTTGCGTACTTCCTCGAATAGCTCGGTGAGGGCTGCCTTGCCTCTGTCCTCGTCTTCTTCCAGCGGGGTATCCTTTTCCGCACGGAGGACGTCAGTCGCCAGTTCCAGCAACGCCTTCAGGAACTCCAGACTGTGCAATTGCCCTTGCTCGTGCCGCTCCTTGAGCGCTTCCAGACGCTCCGACAGCGCGCGGAAGCGAGGATTGCTCATGTGGCGGCGCAGGCGGGCCGCAACCTTGATCTCAATCTCCTTGGCCTTGCGGTCGGGGTCGGGCGTGTTCAGCACCGCATCGAGCAGTTCGGCGTCGAGCACGATCTCGTCGAGGTCGTCACGAATGGCTTCGACGTGGACGTTCTCGTGGATGAGTTCAATCGTCTTGGCGCCGAGTGCATGCCAGATTAATTGCCCCTGGCCGGTGGTGGGTTGGACCGAAACGTAGACCTGGGAGAGCCAGCGGTAGTCCTGCTCATATGCTTGCAGCATGGGATCCGGCGACAGTGCTTCCCAGAGCTTGGCCAGGGTGCTGTAGTCGACGGCAAAGGCGTCGCGCACCTCGTTGTTGGGCAGGCATTCCTGGGCCGCAATCAGCCCCTCGTAGCCGCCGATAGTGCGGTCAACGCCCATGAAGTAGGCCAGGCACTTCTGCATGGCGTCGGGCAGCTGCGCCTTGAGCTTCTCAATGCCCGAGACCACCTGGCGGAAGCCTTCTTCATCAAATTCCAGCGACTTGGCCACGTCGTCAAAGACGCCCAGGTAGTCGACGATCAGGCCATGGGTCTTGCGGTCCCCGTACGTGCGGTTGGTGCGGGTGATGGCCTGGAGCAGCGTGTGGTCGCGCAGGGGCTTGTCCAGGTACATGGCCTGGAGAATGGGCGCATCGAAGCCTGTAAGCAGCTTGGCGGTGACCACCAGCAGCTGCAGCGGATCGTTGGGATCGCGGTAGCGGTCGAGCAGCTTCTCCTCGGCGTCCCGATCCCGCTTGTAGGGGCGATAGCGTTCGTCTTCCCGCTCTTTGCCGGAGACGGAGATGACCACCTCGCTGGCCTCCGGCGGCAGATGCTGATCCAGCGCCGCCTTGTAGAGCAGACAGCTCTCCTGGTCGAAGGTGACCACCAGACCCTTGAAGCCGTTGGGCGCGACCTTCGCCTGAAAATGGCCGGCGATGTCCGCACAGATGGCCTGAATGCGCTCGGGCACCTTGACCAGCACGGCCATCTTGGAGGCGGCCCGGGCCAGCGTCTCCTTGTCCAGATCGGTGAGACCGCCGGTCAGCTCGGCGTAGGCTTCGTCGATGGCGGCGTGATCGATGTGGAGGTCGATGAGGCGCGGCTCGAAGTGGAGGGGCAGGGTCGCGCCGTCGCGGATGGACTCTTCGAAGCCGTAGCGACTCATGTAGCCACTGCGGTCCTCCTCGGCGCCGAAGGCGTAGAAGGTGTTGCGGTCACGGCGGTTGATGGGCGTGCC
>CAYZLP010000734.1:0-3257 GCA_964478635.1 uncultured Caldilineaceae bacterium | reverse complement strand
TCTGAAAATGGTCCGTTTTCATTGCTCGGGGTGAATGCGGCGTTCATGTTGTCTCTGTTTGGTTGAACGCATGACCGCCCAAGTCGCACAGTGGTCCGAGTCATATCCAACCGCATCTGTGGGGCGACCCAATCAGTGAGATGCTCTAAATAGTAAAGCAATAAGATGGAGGGAATGTCAAATCATGTCGAAGCGCGGCAGTCACACCATGGTTGCCGCATGACAACAGCTAATGCTGTTGCGTCGTCGAGGAATTGTGGGGTCGTTGCACTCTCAGAATGATCCAAGGAGCTAACTCTTTATGAAGTTTTCCCCAAACGGCACGACAAATGGTGCGTCCGGCAATCGCCCGGTTCGCAAAACGTACGCGCGTACACCTACCGTTTTGGAGTTACCCCGGCTCACCGAAGTTCAGCTGCGCAGCTTTGAATGGTTCAAGAGCGAAGGCTTGCGCGAGCTCTTCGAGGAGATCACGCCGATCGTCAGCTTTAATAAGAATTTGGAGCTTCACTTTGGGGACTTCTACTTTGGGGAGCCGAAGTATCCTGAAGATGAATGCCGGGAACGGGACATTACTTTTTCCGCCCCGCTCTGGGTGAAAATCAAGCTGGTCAACAAGGATACCGGCGAAATCAGCGAGCAAGAAGTCTTTATGGGCGACTTCCCGCTGATGACCGAATCCGCTACCTTCATCATCAACGGCAGTGAGCGCGTCGTGGTGAGCCAGTTGATCCGCTCACCCGGCGTCTACTTCACCGTAGAGGAGGACCGCAGCACCGGTCGCGATTTGGCCGGCGCCAAGTTGATCCCAAGCCGCGGCGCCTGGCTCGAATTCGAGACTAGCAAACGGGACGTCATCAGCGTCAAGGTTGACCGCAAGCGCAAGCTGCCGGTCACGATTTTGCTGCGGGCCATCGGCTATGGCACCGATGATGAGATTCGCGATCTCTTTAAAGATGTCGATACGGACCTCGATCATCCCTTCATCGAGTCGACGCTGGAACGCGATCCGACCAGCAATGCCTACGAGAACAGCGATCAGGGCGTGGACGACGCGCTCCTGGAATTCTACAAAAAGTTGCGCCCGGGCGATCCGCCGACGCTGGACAACGCCAAGAGCTTCCTGCAGAACCTCTTCTTCTCGGCCCGGCGCTATGACCTGGGTCGGGTTGGGCGCTACAAGCTGAATCGGCGCTTAGGGGTCGATACCAGCCTGGAAACCCGCACGCTGACGAACGAGGACATCGTTGCGGTTATCCGTCGCATCATCCAGATCAATCTGGGCCAGGGCCGCCCGGACGACATCGACCATCTGGGCAACCGCCGGATCAAGACGGTCGGTGAACTGATTCAGAATCAGATCCGCATCGGCCTCCTGCGCATGGAGCGCGTGGTGCGCGAGCGCATGTCCATCCGCGACCCCGAGCAGGTCACGCCCTTGAGCCTCATCAACATTCGGCCCGTGGTGGCGGCGACGCGTGAATTCTTCGGCGGCAGCCAGCTCAGCCAGTTTATGGATCAGACGAATCCGCTGGCAGAGTTGACCCACAAACGGCGCCTGAGTGCGCTGGGCCCTGGCGGTCTACGGCGCGAGCGGGCCGGCTTTGACGTGCGCGACGTGCACTTCAGCCACTACGGACGCATCTGCCCCATTGAGACGCCGGAAGGCCCCAACATTGGGCTGATCGGCTCCATGGCCAGCTTTGCCCGGGTCAATGACTTCGGCTTTGTGGAGACGCCCTACCGGCGGGTCTACACGGCCCTGCCGCCGGTGGCCGATGAGCTGGTGAACCATGAGTTGCGTGCAGATCTGACCGATCCGTCCAATGGCGAAGTAATTGCCGAAAAGGGCGCAGTCATCGACGAGAAATTGGCCAAAGCGATCGAGAAGGCCTTCAAGGACGAGGAGAACGCCCTGATCCGGGTCAAGCCCTTTGCCGGCCGCGAGGTGATCTATCTGACGGCCGACGAAGACGAAGAGGCTGCGATTGCCCAGGCTTCATCGGAATTGAATGCGGTCGGTGAATTCCAGAATCCGCGCCCATCGGCGCGGCGAGCTGAGACATTCCTCTTTGCCCAGCCGGAGCAGTTGACCTACATGGACGTATCGCCCAAGCAGATCGTGGGCGTTTCAGCCGCTTTGATTCCTTTCCTTGAGCATGACGATGCGAATCGCGCGCTCATGGGTTCAAACATGCAGCGCCAGGCAGTGCCCCTCGTCAAGCCGGATGCACCGGTCGTCGGCACGGGCATGGAGTGGCAGGCAGCCATCGATTCGGGCCAGGTCTTGACGGCCAAGAACCCCGGCGAAGTGGTCAGCGTCACCGGCGCCGAAATCATCGTGCAGGAAGAGGACGGCACCCGTCGCTCATATCATTTGCGTAAGTATAACCGGAGCAACCAGAGCACCTGCATCGATCAGCGGCCCGTGGTCTTCAAAGGCGACCGGGTAACGACCGGTTCCGTCTTGGCCGACAGTTCCAGCACCGAAGGGGGCGAATTGGCCCTGGGTCAGAACGTGGTCGTTGCCTACATGAGTTGGGAGGGCGGCAACTACGAAGACGCCATCCTGGTGAGCGAGCGCCTGGTCCAGGAAGACCGCTACACGTCGATTCACGTTGAGAAGCATGAAGTCGACGCCCGGGAAACCAAGCTTGGTCCGGAAGAGATCACGCGCGACATTCCCAATGTCGGTGAGGATGCCCTGAAGGATCTGGATGAGGAAGGCATTATACGCATCGGCGCCGAGGTAACGCCGGGCGACATTCTCGTCGGCAAGATTACGCCCAAGGGTGAGACGGAGCTGACTCCGGAAGAGAAGCTCCTCCGGGCCATCTTCGGCGAAAAGGCGCGCGAGGTCAAGGATTCCTCCTTGCGCCTGCCCCACGGTGAGCGGGGCAAGGTTGTGGACGTCCGGGTCTTCGATCGGGATGAGCACCGGGACATGGCTGCCGGCATTGAGAAGATCGTGCGGGTAAGCGTGGCCCAACGCCGGCGCCTGACCGAAGGTGACAAGATGGCCGGTCGCCATGGCAACAAGGGTGTCATTTCCAAGGTCGTGCCGGTGGAGGATATGCCCTTCCTGGATGACGGGACGCCGGTCGATATCATTCTGAATCCGCTGGGTGTGCCCGGCCGCATGAACATTGGCCAGATTTTGGAGGCACATCTAGGGTGGGCCGCCACGCGCATCGGCTATAAAGCCGAGACGCCTGTCTTCGACGGCGCCAAAGAAGAGGAAATTGAAGCCGAACTGG
>CAYZLP010000733.1:0-3260 GCA_964478635.1 uncultured Caldilineaceae bacterium | reverse complement strand
GAGTTTCTTGAAGATGCTGCTGTTATGGCGCTTGACTGTGGGCAGAGCAATGACCAGCCGTTCGGCGATTTCTTCGTTGGTCAGATGTTGCGCAATGAGCGCCAGAACCTCCGTCTCGCGGAAGGTCAATTCAGACGTGAGGCCGTGCCCATTGCTTGACGACGTTTGCCGCGCATCCGCGCGTCCTGGCGCCGGCGACATAGCGGTCTGCCAGGGACCGTATGCCTCCAGGATGCGCTGGACGTGGGTTCGCTCGATGTTGCGGGTAACAAGCATTTCCAGGTAGGAGACGAGGCCCGGGCCTTCATCCGCAATTATGCGCAACATGCCGCCGGGACGCGCCAGCGCTACGGCGCGTTCCAAACTGGCAAGGGCGGCCTCGGCGTTGCCGAGCGCGATTTGATGCAGCGCCGCGACAACCTCGACTTCGATACGGTGCGGCACAAAGTGTTTGTGTTGTGTGTATCCGCGGCAGACTTCCAGCAACTCTCCGGCCCTCTGTAGTTGCTTCGCGCGACCCGATGCGATGGAGGCCCGCATGCTGGTCAGGACGGGTAGTTCCCACAGCTCATTGCGAAATTGGCCGACCACATCACCGGGTGGCGGAATCTCGACGCGTTCTTCTTGCATAAGGCGAAGCCGTACGTCGAGCGAGTCGGCCACAGCCAACATTGGAAACGCATTCAGCTCGGTGAGAACTTCTCGAAATTCCCGGACGCAGTGCTGCGCGTCGCCAAACCGGCCCTTGGCCGCCAGTGTGTAGGCGAGACCCGTGTATCCGTCAACCAGCGTCCATCTGTGAATGCCGGGCCGGATTTCGATCAGGGCGCGGAAACTCTCCTCCGCGGCATCAAGTTCGTTGCGCTGATAATGGCCCCACCCGCCGGCGAAGTGCGCCCAGCCTATACTGATGGAGCGCCCTGACTGCCGGGCAACCTTTAGATAGGTTGCGGCTGCCGGTACGATCTCTTCGGCATTCGCGTTAGCCAAGTAGCAGTTGCACAAGGCAAGCAGTAGCCGTAGGGTGCGCACGTCGGGTTTTCCATCTGACTCAGCCAGGCGTCGGCGGCAATAGACGATTGCCTCGTCCGGGCGACCGTTTATCTGCAGAGCCGTTGCTTGGGAGAGCTCGGCCAAGCCGCGGACGAAGCGCCACTCCGGCGGCGCCAGCTGCAATGCCAACTCACCCAATGCCAGACTGCGGTCGCCATCGCCTTCCATTCTCGCCATGAGAGACCGCAGCGAAGCAATGGCGCCATTCCATGCCGTCCGTTCCTCTGGCGTATAGTCGGCCACAGCGGCTGCCAGGCCCGCTTCCGCTTGATCCAGGAGGGGAGCTACCGCGTCCAGGCGGTAGCGCCACTGCTGGCGATACGCTTCTGCGATCTGGATTGCCGGTCGCTGGCGAGTCTCCTCGGGCAGGGGGTCCAGCCATCGGTCCAGCTGGCGAGCATCCTCCTCGTTCAGCGCGCGCGAGAGATTTGCCTCGATCAGCCGCACCGCCCGTTCTTCCTCACCGGCCGCGCGTGCATGCTCGATAGCCTCATCGGTCAGGCCGTTTTCTGCGAACCAAACGCTGGCGCGGTGATGTATCTGTCGGATCTGTGCGGCGGAATGCGTCCTGGAGAGCCTCTGATGGAGCAATTCCCTGAAGAGGTGGTGATAGCGGTGCCATATGCCCTCATAATCCAGCGGCATTATGAAGAGATTGGCGTTAACCAATTGCTCGATGATTCGACTGCCTTGGCCCGAAGCAATGGCAGGGCCCAGCGCCGCCTCCACCAACGACGCGCAAAAACGATCCAGCAACGCGGTTTGGAGCAGAACGCTGTACATCTCCTCGGAGAGCTGGGCCAATACTTCATCGACCAGATATTCGGCAACCCAGCGGTGGCTGTGAGCCGCAAACCGGACTGCGAATTCCTCGTGGCTGGGGGCCGTATGCAGGAGGATGCCGGCTAGTTGGAGGCCGACAACCCAGCCTTCCGTAGAATTCTGCAGCAGGCCAACGACTCGTTGATCAACCGGCTGGCCGGCCAGGGCGTGCAAGAACCGTGCCGTGTCGGACTGCGAGAACCTGAGGTCCGCATTGCGTATTTCTACCAACTGAAATTGGCTGCGGAGGCGCGCAAGCGGCAAAGCCGGGTCCGCGCGCGTCGTGATGATCAAGTGCAGATGTTGTGGCGGCACATGGAGCAGCCGCTGCATGAGTTTCTGCGTCTCTTCGCTCTCCGCAGCATGATAATCATCGAGCACCAATATTAGTGGTCCGGGCAGCGCTTCCAGGTCTTGCAGCAGCGTCTCCGCCAACGTGGCTGCGGGCAGCGGGACGGGCGAATTCAACATGGTCAGGCTGGCAGCGGCGCTTTCCGGGTAGACCGTACGCGCCGCAGCGGTGAAATAAGCCAGAAACCGGGCCAAATCGGCATCCGCTTTGTCCAGGGAGACCCATCCCGCCGGCTGCTTTCTGTCTCGGAGCCACTCTGTCACCAATCGCGTTTTTCCGGAACCGGCAGGCGCCGTAATGACGGTTAACGTCGCGTTCAAGCTGCGATCCAACTGGCTCAGAAGCTTCGGGCGCGGCACCAGGGGTCCGGGTGGTTTGGGGGTATGGAGTTTGCCCGGCAATAGAGAGGAAAGTGTCATGGCTCTGGTCGAAATGCTCTTGCAGTGCCAGGCTGTAACGCTCGCATTTTCCGTGCCGAGGCCTGGCTGCTCTACGGGGAAGAATCGACCTCCTCGTGCGCTTTCGTCATACGTTCCGCACGAATCTCTTGCCGCTCTTTCACCAGCATGCTGACCACAGATACAAAAATACTGATGCCCAGGAAGAGATACACCATCGTGAAAATCTTGGCTTCGGGCGTCGTCGGGGCCAGATCGCCATAGCCGACGGTGGCCAGGGTGATCACGCAGAAATAGAGCGCGTCCAACCAACTCCAACCCTCGACGAAATGATAGAATACCATGCCCGCCAGTAGCAGGACAACAAGCCACAAGATCGAGGCGCGATATTTGGGCTGACGAGCGAGCATCGATAGCTCGCGGACCAGCGCAACCATGGCGCTCAATGTGACGAAGAGGGCAGCCATTGTGTAAACATCCTTCTTCCTGGTGTTGTTTCTAGGCCGGGAAAACGGCCCCTAGAGCATCAATGCAACGGCGAAACCGACGACCGTGCCGAAGCCGGTCCCAATTCCGCCCCGTTCATAGGCAAAGGGAATGAGGGAATCCGTCAACATTGCCAGGAGACCGCCCGC
>CAYZLP010000732.1:0-3265 GCA_964478635.1 uncultured Caldilineaceae bacterium | reverse complement strand
TGACCGATTTGGCAACGTCTTACCGAATACTGGAAGAGCCGCGGAAGGCGCTGGATCACTTCTACGCCGCGTTTGATTGCGTGGCCCAGACGGGAGACCAGAGCGCATTGACGACGGCATACCTGAATCTGGGCAGCGCATACTATAGCCTCGACGATTTCCAGCGTGCCCTGCGGGAACAGCGCAAGGCCCTGCGCGTCGCCCTCCGCCGTCAGGATCAGCACAGCATTGCCAGCGCCTTCAACAACATGGGCTTGGCCTTGGAGGGACTAGACAACTTCGTCGATGCCCAATCCGCTTACGAACGGGCCCTCAGCGTCTTCCAGGACATCGACGATCTCACCGGCGTCAGCACCTGCTACAACAATCTGGGCTCCGCCTGCTATGCCCGGGCCGACTTCAATCAGGCGCTGATGTGGTACGAACTCGATCTGGCCCTGTCGGAAAAGCGGGGCAACTGGACCGACATGGCCGCAACGCTCCACAACTTGGGGCACGTGGCAGTGGAACAGGGTGACTATGCCCGGGCGCTCTCCTACTTTGAGCAGTCCCGCGCGCTCTATGCAGCCTTTGAACTCAACGATTATGTGGCCGAAGAAGAGGAGATGATTGAATACATTCATTCGGTCATGCCTGGACCTTCAGCCCGTTGACGGCTGCCGGTCCGGATCGCCTTCCCGGGTGAGGATTAACAAAACTCTAACACTCGGCTAGCGTTGATCTAGTGCATTTGCCCGATAATTGAGCCTATATGCACATTGAAAAATTTGCGGTTGGCGATTGTATTCGCTATTATAGTCCCGTTAGCACTCTCGCTATTAGAGTGCTAACGGGTTTCTTTCGTAAAGCAATGTGCAGAACGCACAACAGAACCACATTTATCACCAATTCACTATTTTGGGAGGCCAAATCATGAACCTGAAGCCACTGGGCGACCGCTTGCTGGTCAAGCCGATCGAACAAGAGGAACAGACCTCAACCGGCATTTTCCTGCCGGAAACCGCCAAAGAAAAACCGCAGCAAGGTAAAGTCCAGGCTGCCGGCCCCGGCGTGCGCAAGGAAGACGGCGAGCGGGTCGCGATGGATGTGAGCGTGGGTGACACCGTGCTCTATGCCAAGTATGCCGGTACGTCCATCAAGCTTGACGGCCAGGAGTTCCTGATTCTGAAGGAGAGCGATGTTCTGGCCATCGTCCAGGACTAACTCGTTTGTCGAACTAGAGCCTGTAGTCGATACACTGGCACTTGATTGAGAATATACTTGATTGAGAATGTATAGGGAGAAATAAAAATATGGCTAAGCAAATCGTATTTGAAGACGAAGCCCGAAAGAGTCTGAAAGCCGGCGTGGATGCGCTGGCCAACGCGGTCAAGACCACCCTGGGTCCCAAGGGCCGCAATGTTGCCCTGGACAAGAAGTGGGGTAGCCCGACGGTCACCCATGACGGTGTGACCGTTGCCAAGGAAATCGAACTGGAAGATCCCTTTGAAAACATGGGCGCCCAGTTGCTCAAGGAAGCGGCCACGAAGACCAACGACGTGGCCGGTGACGGAACCACCACCGCCACCGTGCTGGCCCAGGCCATCGTGACCGAAGGCCTCAAGAACGTGACGGCCGGCGCCAACCCCATGCTGCTCAAGCGGGGCATCGAGTCCGGCCGCGACGCAATCGTCATTGCCCTCAAGGAGATGTCCACGCCGGTCGCCGGTCGCGAGGGCATCGCCCAGGTCGCCAGCATTTCGGCCGCCGACGGCACCATTGGCAACCTGATTGCCGAAGTCATGGACAAGGTCGGCAAGGATGGCGTCATCACTGTCGAAGAGAGCAAGGGTCTTGAGTTTGAGACCGAGTATGTGGAAGGCATGCAGCTGGATCGGGGTTACCTCAGCCCCTACTTCGTGACAAATTCCGAGCGCATGGAGGCCGTCATCGAAGATCCGTATATCCTCATTACCGACAAGAAAATCAGCAGCGCCCAGGACATCGTGCCTGTGCTGGAGAAACTGGTCCAGATTGGCAAGCGCGATCTCGTGATTATTGCCGAGGACGTCGATGGGGAAGCGCTGGCGACGCTGGTGCTGAACAAGCTGCGGGGCATGATCAATGTCCTCGCCGTCAAGGCGCCGGGCTTCGGCGATCGCCGCAAGGCCATGCTGCGTGACATTGCCGACCTGACCGGCGGTGAGGTGATTACCGAGGAGCTGGGTCGCAAGCTGGACAGCGTTATGCTGGAGGATCTGGGCCGGGCGGCGAAGGTCGTCAGCACCAAGGATTCCACCACGATCGTTGATGGCGCCGGCAGCAGCGACGCGATCAAGGCCCGCATCAATCAGATTCGTGCCGAGATCGAGGCCAGCACCAGCGACTACGATCGCGAAAAGCTGCAGGAACGGCTGGCGAAGCTGGCCGGCGGCGTCGCCATCATCCGGGTCGGTGCGGCCACCGAGACCGAGTTGAAGGAAAAGAAGCACCGTGTTGAGGATGCACTGAGCGCAACCCGCGCCGCCGTGGAAGAGGGCATTGTGCCCGGTGGTGGTGTGGCGTTGATCAACTCGATCCCGGCTCTCGACACCGTCGAGCTGGAGGGTGATGCCGCGACCGGTCTGAAGATTCTGCGCCGGGCCCTGGAAGAGCCCATGCGCATGATCGCCTCCAACGCCGGCCTGGACGGCGCTGTCGTTATCGAGAAGGTGCGCAGCCTCCACGAAGAGGGCAAGATGACCACCGGCTACGACGTGATTGCCAACAACTACGTCGACATGTTGGAAGCCGGTATTATCGACCCGGCCAAAGTCACGCGCAGCGCAGTCGAAAACGCCAGCTCCATTGCGGCCATGATTCTGACTACCTCTGCACTGGTCACCGACATCCCCGAGCCGGCGCCGCCGATGCCGGGTGGTGATCCGGGCATGGGTATGATGTAATTCCTATGAACATCGTACATTCCCGCCGGTTTTCGCTCTGGAGGAATGTACGATGTTCAAATAATGTGACCATAAGAAACTTGTTTGCCGCGGAAGCGCCTTTTACAGGCGCTTCCGCTTTTTTGATCAAGTCAAGGATTGTGGCTCTGCCCCACCAGTTCCAATTTTAAACCAAATTGACCGCGGATTTGGCAGATCACGACAAGTCCGCCGTATCCGGTTTGTTCCGCGGTCTATTGGCGGTACATTGCGAATTGCTGGTTCTGCTCCGGATTTGATTGTAATCCCCTATATTTATCGTGTAGAATGGCTACGCACTGTTGTTAGGCTCAAGTCACAAA
>CAYZLP010000731.1:0-3269 GCA_964478635.1 uncultured Caldilineaceae bacterium | reverse complement strand
CAAGAACACCTGGCTCATCTGGCTTTTGAATTTCATTCCCCAGATCGGCATCGCCACCCTGCTTTCGGTCTGGTTCACGAGCACGGTCCTGCGTCTCAAGGGTGTGGGCACATGGCGGGCCATTTATTTTCTGCCCAACCTGCTCATGCCGGCTGCGGTGGCGGCGCTTTTTGCCAGCCTCTTCGACTTCTACGGTCCGGTCAATCAGTTTCTGGTGCGGGCCGGCTTCATGGCCGAAGCCCAGCACTTCTTGACCAAGCCCACCTTTGCTCGGGGCTTGGTGATTTTTATCCAGTGGTGGATGTGGTTTGGGCAGACCGCGATCCTGATCATGGCCGGCATGACCGCGATTCCCGCCTCCCTCTACGAGGCGGCCGTGGTGGACGGTGCCAATGCCTGGTCCATGTTCTGGCGCATTACGGTGCCGCTGCTCAAGCCGATTCTCATCTTCATCCTCGTCACCTCATTGGTCGGCGGCATGCAGATGTTCGACATTCCCTACCTTCTGACCGACGGGAGAGGTTCGCCGAACAGCTCGATCCTGACCAACAATATTCTCATGTATCTGAAATTCAGCAGCAGCCGCGGCCACATCGGCGCGGCGTCTGCGGTGGGCGTATTGGTCTTCATCATGACCACCGTCTGCGCCCTGGGGATCTTTTTCGTGTTGGGCGACCGGGAACGGCGCGCCTGAACCGCCAGCGCGTTGCCGGTCCTCGCGGAATCATGGCCGGATAGTCTGACTGATTGGAGATGGCCCTATGTTTTCTAACTATCAGCTGCAATTGAGGCTTTCGAGAGGAGTCATTTATTTCCTGCTCGTGCTTTTGCTGCTCATCACGATTTTGCCCATCTGGCTGCTGCTCGTGAATGCGACCCGCTCGACGTCCGAGATCCAGCAAGGAATCAGCTTTTTGCCCAGCACGCACATGTTCGAGAATTACGCGATCCTGGCCAACCGGGGGATGAACATGGGCAGGGGGTTCCTGAACAGCCTCTTTCTCTCTGTTGCCATCACCCTGCTCTCGGTCTACTTCGGCTTTCTGGCCGCCTACGGCATCGTGGTCTACGACTTCAAGCTGAAGAAGTTCTTTGCCGGTTTGATCATCGTCCTCGTCCTGGTACCGCTACAGCTTTCCATCATCGGCTACTTCCAGTATATGTCGCGCATTGGGCTGACTGACAACTATCTGTCGCTCATCTTGCCGGCGATTGCTTCGGCCTTTGCCGTCTTCTTCGGCATCCAGTACCTGGAGTCGGTAGTGATCAGCGCCCTGATCGACGCTGCCCGGGTCGACGGCGCCAGCGAAATCGGCATCTTCCACCGCATCATCATGCCCCTGGCAATACCCGGTGCAATTACGCTGGCCATCTTTACCTTTATCGCTTCGTGGAACAACTTCTTCACGCCCTTCATTCTGATCTCGTCGCGCCCGAAGTACACCCTGCCCATGCTGGTCCAGACCCTCCAGGGTGATGTCTATCGCACTGAATACGGCGCCATCTATCTCGGTCTGGCCATTACCGTGGTGCCGGTCATCATCATGTACATCTTCCTGTCAAAGTACATCGTCAGCGGCATCGCCATGGGGTCCGTGAAAGAATAGACCGCTACAGCAGCAAGTCGCCAATTGCCTCGCCGCCTCCCCATCCTGCGCCTGTCGAAGGATGCGGGGGCGAAGAGGTGCAATTTCCAGCGAAGGAAGCGATCGTGTCCCGTAACGAACGGTACCTGAAGGCGGATCCGGCGCTTGCCGCGCGCGTCGACGACCTGCTTGGCCAGATGACGCTGGCTGAAAAAGTATCGCAAATGCTCTTCGATTCGCCGGCCGTCGAGCGTCTGGGCGTCCCGGCCCACAACTGGTGGAATGAGGCGCTTCATGGTGTGGGCCGCGCGGGCGTGGCCACGGTCTTTCCCCAGGCCATTGCTCTGGCTGCTACCTGGGATCCGGCGCTGGTCGGGCGCGTGGCCGCGGCCATCTCCGATGAGGCCCGGGCGAAGCATCACGAAGCCGCGCGCCGGGGCATGCGCCAAATCTACACCGGCCTTACCTTCTGGTCGCCCAATGTCAACATTTTCCGCGATCCGCGGTGGGGGCGGGGCCAAGAAACCTACGGCGAGGATCCCTATCTGACCGCGGCGCTGGGCGTGGCCTTTATTGAGGGGCTGCAGGGCGACGATCCCCGGTATTTGAAGGTCGCCGCAGCGGCCAAACACTTTGCCGTCCACAGCGGTCCGGAAGCGGATCGCCATCACTTTGACGCCGTGGTGAGCGAACGCGACCTGCGCGACACCTACCTGCCGGCTTTCGAGGCGTGCGTCAAAGTCGCCGGGGTAGAGGCAGTCATGGGGGCCTATAACCGGGTCAACGGCGAGCCCTGCTGCGCCAGCCCGACCTTGCTTCAGCAGATCCTGCGCGATGAGTGGGGCTTTGGCGGCCATGTCGTTTCCGACTGCGAGGCGATTACCGATATCTACGCCCACCACAATGTCGTTGACACGCCCGCCGCGGCCGCGGCCCTGGCCGTTCAGCATGGCTGCGACCTGGAGTGCGGCTGCGTCTTCCAGGCGTTGTTGGATGCGGTTGGCCAGGGGCTGCTGGATGAGGCGGACATCGATCGCGCGGTCCGTCGCCTGCTCTGGACGCGTTTTCGCTTAGGGATGTTCGATCCGCCGGAGGCTGTCCCCTACGCGGCCATTCCCGCCAGCGTGATCGACAGCCCCGATCATCGAGCGCTGGCGCTGGAGGCGGCACGCGCAAGCGTCGTCTTGTTGAAAAACGATGGTTTGCTACCGCTCTCCCGCAACCTGAAATCGGTGGCCGTGATCGGTCCCAACGCCGACGATCTGATGGTGCTCCTGGGCAACTACAACGGCACGCCCGCACACGGCGCGACGCTGCTGGCCGGCATTCGCAGCAAGTTGAGTTCCGACGCGGCCGTCTACTTTGCCCGGGGCTGCGCCCTGGCCGACGGTGTGCCCAATGTGGAGCCGATTCCCGCCGCCTACCTCCGTCCGTCCGCCCATGAGGCGGGCGCAAACGGTCTGACGGGCGCCTACTTCGACAACGTGGAGTTTGCGGGCGAACCGTTCGTGACCCGCACGGACCAGGCCGTGGATTTCGTTTGGAAGAACACTTCGCCCGTGCGCGGGCAATGGGGCGATCATTTTGCCGTGCGCTGGACGGGCTATCTGCTACCGCCCGCGTCGGGCCTGTACCAGATTAGCGTCAGCGGCTACAACGCGTACCGACTCCGGCTGGACGGTG
>CAYZLP010000730.1:0-3273 GCA_964478635.1 uncultured Caldilineaceae bacterium | reverse complement strand
ATATCGTGTTCGAGTGAATCGGATTCTCGACGGCAAACGGAGCTTCGGCGCACCACCTGCGCCCTATGACGAGGTTGAGCGTACACGCAGCGAGCAGTCGACCTCCCATCATTCTAAACAGCCCATATAGGTTTGACTTTCTGCGATTTAAGAATTCCATAAGCATTTGTTCAGCTTCCAATCAGGAACGCCGGCTATGCTTGGGCGGCGGTCACTACGCTGGTGATCGCAGCGATTGAACGACAGCAACTGAATCCAGAAAGGATGAATCTAGTCATGCGTTTTCCACTTGTATTTTCCCTGCTCGCAACCGCCGTGCTTTTCCTGGCTGCATGTGGCCCGGCGCCTACCTCTACCCCAGGCCAAGATGCCGCCGCCGGCGCGGCAGTGACTGCGCCCGACGGCACGACTGATGAGATGGCTGCAGACGCGACCAGCGAAGATGCCACGATGAGCGAGGAAGGCCACGCCGATGCGGACATGGCTGAAGGCGACATGGCCGAAGGTGACATGGCCGAAGGTGACATGGCCGAAGGTGACATGGCCGAGGGTGACATGGCCGAAGGTGACATGGCTGAAGGTGACATGGCTGAAGGTGACATGGCCGAAGAAGAAATGGCTGAGGAGACGGCCATGGCTGAGGAAATGACGGACGCGGAAGCTTCCCAGGAACGGCCTGCCTGGCAGCAAATTGCCCTGACTGACGCCAGTACCGGGGAACCCTTTACGCTGGCCGACTTCGCCGGTAAGACGGTCTTTGTCGAGCCGTTCGCCACCTGGTGCTCCAACTGCCGGCGCCAGCTGGGCAATGCGACCGAGGCCAACGCCCAATTGGGGGATGACGTGGTCTTCGTCGCCCTGAGTGTGGAACCCAACATCGGCAACGACGTCCTGGCCCGCTATGCTGAAAATGAAGGCTTCGACCTGATCTTTGCCGCCATGCCGCCGGAGATGCTTCAGGAGCTTGCGGCCATCTTTGGCCAGACCGTCTCCAACCCGCCGGCGACGCCCCACTTCATCATCCGCGCCGACGGCACGGTCACGGATCTGGTGACGGGGATCGAAGCTGCGGACGCCATCGTGAATCAGATTCAGGCGGAGCAGGGTTGAGGACAAAGAGATCGGTAGGAATTGGGGATTCTACGTAGCTATCCAGCTTGGTCAAAACAGAACGCGGATTGACCGGATCTAGCGGATATCCGCGGATCAATCTGAAAGACAATCCGCGTTTTATTTGCTCGGTGGCTGTATAGAGTTACGATTCTACAGATGATGACCGGCGAATCTCTCAATCTCTCCCCTTCCCATCACGGAGATCACCATGAACGAACTGCTCCAAGCCTTCATCCTCGGCAACACGGCCATTTTGACCAATGTCTGCATCCTGCCGTTATATCCCGGCCTCATTGCCTTCATGGCCGGCAACGCCAACAATGAACGGGCCAAGGCGGCGACGCCATTTCTCGGTGCGCTGGTCCTGGCCGGAGTGCTGACGCTGATGCTGGCGGTGGGCTGGCTGCTCTATGTCCTGCAGGCATCCTTTAGCGGTATCTTGCCCTGGATCTTGCCCGCCATCTACGTCACGGTGGCGGCGTTGGGGCTGCTCATGCTGACGGGACGCAATCCGTTCAATCGCTTGGCGACGGCCCAGGCGCCGGTCATGCGCAATCCCTATGCGGGCGCCTACGTCTACGGCCTGCTCCTGGGGCCCATGACCCTGCCCTGCGCCGGTCCCATCGTGCTCAGCGCCTTTCTGCTTGGCTCGGGCAGCGCCACGCAACTGGCCGGCAGCCTGGCCTACTTCCTGGCCTTTGGGCTCGGCTTCGGCTGGCCGCTGGTGGTCTTGCCGCTCCTGGCCCGCCCCTTCCAGCAAAACTTCACCGGCTGGATGACCCGCAACTACCGCACGCTGACCGCTGTCTCCGGCGCGCTGCTGCTGGCGATAGGGGTCTTCGGGTTAGTGACGGAAGTCGTGCCGAATGTGTTGTAGAGGCGAAGGCCAAGGCTATGATCCAGCAAGGGTGTGGCTGAATTGATGGCGGACCCGGAGATTAGGGAATCATGATTGGTTGACGGGACGCCCGAAATAGAAAGCTGCGGTTTGGCATATGCTCTGCCAAACCGCAGCTATTTGCTTCTTATCGGGAGACCCTGCAATTTCTGTCTCTGCCTTGATCTCCGCGTTCGCCTCTACCGTCCCTACACCTTCCCCGCCACAATCTCCGCAATTTCATCCGGATGGCGAGCGACGTCAGCGCCCGCAGCCTTGAGCGCGGCCATCTTTTCGGCGGCCGTCCCTTCGCCGCCGGAGATGATGGCGCCGGCATGGCCCATGCGCCGGCCGGGAGGCGCAGTCTGGCCGGCAATGAAGGCCGTGACCGGCTTGGTCATGCGGTTGGCGATGAACTCGGCCGCTTTCTGCTCGTCGGTGCCGCCGATCTCGCCGATGAGCACCACTTGTTCCGTGGCCGGGTCGTCTTCGAAGAGCTGGAGCACGTCCAGGAAGGTCGTGCCGATGATGGGATCGCCGCCGATGCCCACGGCCGTGGTCTGGCCGATGCCCCGGTTGGTGAGTGCATAGACCACCTCGTAGGTCAGCGTGCCCGAGCGGGAGACCAGACCCACGTTGCCCGGCGTGTGAATGTGGCCGGGCATGATGCCCACCTTGGCCTCGCCCGGCGTGATGAGTCCCGGGCAGTTGGGGCCGATTAGCCGGGTGCCCAGGGTGTCGAGATAGGCGCGCACCTGGACCATGTCCAAAGCAGGCACGCCCTCGGTAATGCAGACCACCAGGTCGACGCCGGCGTCCGCGGCTTCGATGATGGCGTCCGGCGCAAAGCGGGCCGGCACGTAGATGATGCTCACGTTGGCGCCGGTGGCGTCGACCGCCTCGGCCACCGTATCGAAGACGGGCGTATTGCCCACGGCCCATTCACCGCCCTTACCCGGCGTCACGCCGGCCACGACGTTGGTGCCGTAGTCGATCATCTGTTGGGTATGGAAAGCGCCTTCGCGCCCGGTAATGCCCTGGACGACCAGGCGGGTATCACGATTGACTAGGATGCTCATGCGGCCTCTCCTTTGGCGGCAGCCACGGCCTTCTGCGCCGCATCGGCCAGACTGGTGGCAGTGGGCAGGTTGGCATCGGCGATGATCTGGCGCCCCTCTTCCTCGTTGGTGCCGACCAGGCGGATGACAAAGGGCACGTCGACGTCCAGCGTCTCGATGGCTTCCAACACGCCCCGGGCGACTTCGTCGCAGCGGGTGATGCCG
>CAYZLP010000729.1:0-3280 GCA_964478635.1 uncultured Caldilineaceae bacterium | reverse complement strand
CGCCGCTTCGAAAAATTCGACGCCCCGGCCGCGTTCCAACTCATGGCCGACCACGCCGTGCGCAATGTTTTTCTGCCGCCCACGGCCCTCAAGCTCATGCGCACGGTCGACGCGCCCGCGGAACGCTGGCCGTTTCGTCTGCGCAGCGTGGCCAGCGGCGGGGAAACCCTGGGCGCAGAGCTGCTCGACTGGGGCCGGCAGACCCTGGGCGTCACCATCAACGAATTCTACGGGCAGACCGAGTGCAACATGATCGTCTCCAACTGCGGGGCCCTCATGCCGGTGCGGCCTGGCGTCATGGGCGTGGCTGCACCAGGCCATCGAGTGGCCATTCTGGATGATTTTGGGCGCCCTTTGCCGCCCAACACGCCAGGCCAGATCGGCGTACAGGGGCCCGATCCCGTCATGTTTCTTGAATACTGGCGCAATCCCCAGGCGACCCAGGCCAAGTTTATCGGAGATTGGCTCCTAACCGGCGACATGGGGGTCATGGACGAAGCCGGCTACATCCGCTTTGTGGGACGTGGCGATGACGTGATCAACAGCGCCGGCTATCGCATGGGCCCAGGTGAGATCGAGGACTGCTTGTTGGGTCACCCGGCGGTGAGCATGGTGGCCGTTATCGGTGTGCCCGACGCGTTGCGCAATGAGGTCGTCAAGGCCTATATTGTCCTGGCGCCCGACTATGAAGCAAGCGACGATTTGGCCGCAGCCATCCAGGCCTATGTCAGAACCCAGCTCGCGGCCCACGAATACCCGCGCCATATCGCCTTCGTGGAAGAACTGCCCTTGACCACCACGGGCAAGATCGTCCGCCGCGCCCTGCGCGCCTGGCACCGGGACGGGGTGGCGTGAGTGTCGCATCCCTCATAAGCCAAACTGCAATCCTAATTGGCGTTCAATTTCCGGTGTGGTGAAGACGCCTTCTACTCGATAGACGACCCGGCCTTCGGCATCGATCAAGTAGAGCCAGGGCTCGGTATGAAGACCAAATGCCGTGGCTGCGGGAGCAACTTGCCAACCTGTTTCGGCCGGATTGGGAAGTTCGGGGAAGAGCTCGACATAGACGAAATTCAGATCGGCACCGTAGCGGGGCTGCAGCCCGTCAACCAGTTCGTAGGCCGGACCGCAGAAGCGAGTCTGGCAATAGGCCGGTGTGGCAATGAGCAGGAGCGTCGGTCTGTTATTGGCCAGTGCCTCGGGGAGACTCTGTTCGTGAAGCGCCGGATTGGGCGCCTCGGCCGATGTCAGCAGATTCAGGTTGCCCTCCACGTCGGCCAGGGTCAGCGTGTCGACTACGGGTACGCTCTCGCCCGGACTGATGGAATCGGACTCGGCCAGGACCGCAAAGCCGATTCGCTTCAGCGCGGTGCGGCCGCCTGCCCAGCGGGCCTGGACCTCGACGCCCCAATTACCGGCCACATCGAAATCCCGCTCCAGAGCGTAGATCGTGGTGAGGCCGTCGGCCGTTTGGATTCTTTCCGCATCGGCTTCGCCCATGGGGGTGGCGGTGGCGGGATCGTTTAGATCCACAAAATGAAAATGAACATCCGCATCATGAATCATGGTGCCTTCGGCATCGAACAGACCGATTGCGAACCGGTTGGGACCCACCACCACTTCCGAAGGGACAGCGACTACCTCAATTTGGTCGGTGGTCGCGTTCATCTCCAGATGAACATGCTCCTCCTCGCCAGGTGCCTCTTCGGCATGCACAGGAACCTGATTTGAAAGCGCCGGTTCAAAATCACCGGCGTCGACGACCTCTTCTGCCGGACGACCGCAGCCGGCCAGGAGCACTATAAGCATTAGCAGGCTCACAGTCCGCAACAGTGCCGGCTTTGCGGCCGATCGTTGTCTGTCAATTGTCGCTATGCGCTGTGCGCCTTGATGCAACATTCATTTACTCCCTTTGTCTAGCCTCTAGTTGTTATTCAGAACCGTAATTTCGTTTATTGCCACTGCTTATCCGGTCATGGAGTTTGCCGGCAAAGTCTCCCAATTCTACTGCGGGGTCACGACCGTCGGGGTACATAAGAAAGATGACCGTGCCGACAGTGTCGGTTTCGAAATAGGCAGCATCTACCCGTGTTTTTCGGGTTTCTGTAGCGGTGACGATCCTCAGTGCAACGCTGTCGTTGCCGAGTCCGGCCGGCAGCACAAGCTCCTGTTGCTCCAGGATACCGATACCGCCGGTTCCCTCCTGAAGGAGCGTCAGCAACTCTTCGACGCCAATGTCCATTTCCGGTACGGACTGCTGGTCTCCGGCGGCCAGGGGCATTGTGAAGCCCCAGATCAATTCGAACAGATCAGAATGTCCAAACGCAAACCCCTGGTCGATGACAATGCCGTTGCCGATACGCTTGCCTTCCGTCAGGCCCAACTCGGCCAGGGGAATGGCCTCGAAACCGGCGGGCAATGCCTGCAAATCAAGGATCGAATGTGAGGCCGGCGAACGCTGGCCCTCCTGAGATGCGAGCTGTGCCTCTAACCGGCGCGCCAGTTCGGCGACGGCTGCACGCTCTTCCGATTCCGGCGCTAGTTGAAGGTACTGCTGTAGATCATCCTGCGCACCCGCCCAATTGCCCGTCGCATAGCGGGCGAGGCTTCGATCTAGATAGACCTGCAGGTACTCAGGGGACTGCTCCAAAGCCGCGTCGAAGTCCTGGATTGCCCGCGACATGTCTCCGGAATCGGCGTAAGCCAGCCCGCGCGCATAATAGGCTGCGGGAAATTCGTCATCCAGCGCGATTGCCTGGTCGTAATCGGGAATGGCCTGGCTCGGTGCGCGCAGTTCATTGTAATCAACGCCGCGCTGATAGTAGGCATCGGCCCAATCCGGTTTCAGTTCGATGGTGTGGCTATGGTCGACGACAGCCAGCTCGAATTCACCCTGTCTGCGATAGGCGCGGCCTCTCTCGAAATAGGCGAGGGCATGCTTGGGCGAAAGCTCGATGGCCTCGCCAAAAGCGGCCAGCGCCTGCGCGTCATCTCCCTGCTCCACAAATTCTAGTCCCCGCCGGTAGGTCTCCTCGGCCAAACTTTGATCGGCGTGAAATGCCCGCAGATAATTCACCAGATGCCAGATCTCATCCCGGCTCAAGACCTCTGAGAATCCGGGCATGGCAGTAAAGGTCTTGCCGTCGCGTACAATGCGGAATAGTTCGATATCGGCATGGAGAGGGATATGGGTTAGCAAGTCGGCAGGAGGCGGTTCGAGCCCTTTTGCCTGTGGTCCATCGCCGCGCCCGGTCAAGCCGTGGCAGCGGGTGCAATTCTC
>CAYZLP010000728.1:0-3290 GCA_964478635.1 uncultured Caldilineaceae bacterium | reverse complement strand
TGCAGACGACCCTCCTCTGGAACGGCGTAGTCACCGCGGCCACGGCCGTGCTGCTCTTTCTGGCCACAGTGCAACTGGGGTACCGCAATCGCACCGGCATGCTACTGGGCCTCCTCTTTGGCCTGGCAACCATTGCCTGGCCCTACGCCAATCAGTTTTTTGGCGAACCGCTGAGCGCTTTTGCACTTCTGCTGGCCTTCTACAGCATCCTGACCTGGCGTCAAACGGGTTATGCATCCTGGATGGTTATGGCCGGTATCGGCGCGGGCATCATGTTGGCGACCGTCACTGCCCACGCTTTGCTCATCGCAGTGCTTGGCCTATACGCCGTGGCCGCCTGGTGGGTCCAACGTGAACGAGCCGGTCAAGAGGCGGGAACGCAGCGAGGCTCGTCCCTCAAGCCCCGGCCGCCGCTCCATCTCGTCCGCGGGCTGATCGCCTTCGCCGCTCCCGTTTTGGTTGCAGGCGGATTGCTCATGCTCTACAACAACGCGCGCTTCGGCAGCCCCTTCGATACGGGTTATCATTTTGACGCCGGCGAGGGCTTTACCAATCCGTTTCTTAGCGGGTTTTGGGGGCTCATCTTCAGCCCGTATCGAGGCGTCTTTTGGCACACGCCTCTCTTCATTGTCAGCCTCATCAGCTTTATGCCCTTCTTCCGCCGCCATCGGCTGGAAGCCGCCATCATTGGCGTGCTCAGTCTCGTGCTGATCGTGCTCTATAGCCTCTGGTGGATGTGGTGGGGCGGCTTTGCCTGGGGGCCCCGCTTCCTGGTCCCGCTGACGCCGCTCTGGGTTCTGGTTCTGGCGCCGTTGGGGCAGAAATTCGTCAATGTCACCACCCGCCTACCTTTCTCCAAATGGTGGCGCAGTCTGGGCTGGAGCGGCATTGCCTTCGTCGTGCTCGCCCTGCTTTCCTTCATTGTGCAGATCGGCGCGGTGACGCAGAATTTCGTGAACTATGAGATTCGGCTACGCAGCTTCTATCCCACCAACTGGGAAGATCCGCTCGAATTTGGGCCGCCCAACCAGGCCATCGCCGATTTCCTGCAAAGCCCGGTCTTCGGTCAATTCCGGCTCATGCTGGACAATTTCATTGTCAACACGGATCTTGCCTGGTTGTGGGCCGATGGAAACGTCCAGCTTCTGGTTCTCATCGTCGGGACGCTGGTCATTGGCTCCCTGATCGTAGTGCTCTATTCTTGGTGGCGCACCAACGAGCGCGGAGACGACGTTGTACCCAGCATCCCCATGCGGATCCTGATCGCCGTCATGCCGATCGTGCTCGTTGCCACCTGGGCGGGGGAGACGGGGCGCAATCCGGCCTACGGCGATGTCAACCAGGGCTATCGCGCCGTCCTGGAAAAGATCTGTGCCGAAGCCCGTCCTGCCGAAGATGCCGTTATTACCATCGCCCCCTTCAACTACCAGATCCCCATGAACTGGATGCCGGGTAGCTGCAGTCCCATGCTTCCCGTCTACGGCTATGCCAAGACCAATCTCGAGCATGAGGAAGCTGCACAGGTCATGGCGGATCTGATGGAGAGCCGCGAGCGCATCTGGTTCGTGACCGGCGGACTGCCGGTAAATGATCCGGAGAACCTGTTCGAGCGCTGGCTGGCCGACGCAGCCTACAAGGCCGATGATCAATGGTATGATGACTACCGCCTCCTGCGCTACGGGACGCCCGTGCTCCTGGCCAACGCGCCCACCAAGCAGTTCAGCATCCCGCTGACGACCAACGGCGGTGAAGTCGTTACGATTATGACGGCCCAGACGCCCGAAACCATCGATGCCGGCGGTCTCCTGCCCATCCGGGTGGATTACGAAGTCGTGACCCCCCAGGACAGCGATCTGCGCTGGTTCGTGCAGCTGATCTCACCTGAGGGCTACCCGATTGCCCTGCTGGACAGCGGACCGGTCGATGGCTATGTGCCGTTCACCCAGCTCCCGCTAAATGAGGTGCAGATGGAGAATTTTGCCCTTCAACTGCCGGCCAACGCCACGCCGGGGGTCTATCAGCTTATCGCCGGACTCTACGATCCCCTTGAGGAAGGCGGAACCCGCCTGACCACACCCACGGGAAGTGAGTTTGTAGAGCTCGGGAAGATCGAGGTGACCGGCGCCGAATGACGCCGCCGATTGACGCCGCCGAAATTGACTTATCATTCGTAGCCTGACCCGCCTGTACTGAGCCTGCCGAAGTGTCGAAGGCGGCTCTGGCCACGATTCGTGGCTATTCTCACCAAACCAAGCCATGTCTGACCAACGAGCGCCACTGCAAACCAGTTGGTACGCGCGTCGCCCCACACTGGCGGCGTTCTTGGGCTTGCTTGGGTTGGCCGTCCTCTTCTATCTGCCGCTGCTCCTGGGCTTGCGTACGTTTGCGGACGGGGATTTCACCCATCATTTCCTGCCCTTCAGTCTCTTCCAGCACGCCGCACTGGGCAGCCTGACGCTGCCCCTGTGGAACCCCTACACCTATGGCGGGCATCCTTTTCTGGCCGACATTCAAGCCGCAGCATACTACCCGGTCAGCAATGCGCTGCTTTTCCTGACCTTGCCCTTTGATGAACCGGCCGCCCGTCTCTACTGGCTCCAGGTTGAGGCCATCCTGCAGACTGCATTGGGTGGCTTCTTTGTCTACTTGCTGCTAGTCGATCTGGCCAACGCGCGTCTCGCGGCCTTCACCGGCGGAGCGGTTTTTCTCGTCTCGGGTTATTTAACAGCCTATGCGCCGCTGCAGCTGGCCGTTTTGCGTACCGCGATCTGGCTGCCGCTGATTCTCTGGTTTCTCTGGCGGGCCTTTGGCCGGAGAGACGCCCCGGGTTGGTGGATTGGGGGCGGCGTTGCCTATGCCGTTGCATTCACCGCCGGTCATCCCCAGACTTTTCTGCACATCTCCTATACAACTGCGGCCTGGACGCTCTTTCTCTGGATCGCGGCCGTGCGGCGGGGCAGGAACGCCTGGTGGCAGCCCCTGATCGGTTTGGCCCTCTTCATTGTAGCGGCAGCCGGCTTGAGCGCGGCCCAACTGCTGCCAAGCCTCGAGTTCACCCGACTGAGCGTCCGGGCGGAGGTGGATTACGCCTACGTAAGCGGCGGCTTTCCCCTGCGTGACACGTGGCAACTGTTCCTTCCCAAAGTCTTCACCCAGTATTCGCCTCTCTATGTGGGCGCGGCCGGCCTGGCGCTGGCCTTCTTCGGCCTGGGCGCTTTGACCTCCAGCCGCTACGCCTCGGCGACGGCCAAACCGGATCGCCCGGCTTCAACTGCCCCATCCCGCCCCGG
>CAYZLP010000727.1:0-3291 GCA_964478635.1 uncultured Caldilineaceae bacterium | reverse complement strand
GCACCGGCCTTTTACTACCCGCCGGCTTTGCTCCATCTTCTGAGTCTGGACGTAATCGACGCGACACGCGTCACGCTGGCCCTCGTCTACGCATTGGGCGGCGCGGGCGGTTACCTGCTGCTGCGCCGCTGGGCCGACCCGCTACCTGCCCTGACCGGCGCAATTCTCTATCAGGTCTTTCCCTATCGACTCTACGATCTCTTCGCGCGCGGTGCGCTGCCCGAGTTTGCGGCCTTTCTCTGGCTGCCCTGGATCGTCCTGGCCACGCTCCACGTACTGGATCGATGGGATCGCGCGGTTACGCCCCTCGCGCCCGCCAACGGCGCGCTGCTCATCGCCCCCGCCCTCTGCTGGACCGGTCTTATCCTCACCCACAACCTGACGGCATTTATGGCCGCGGTCGGCCTGCTCGTCACATGGCCGCTGGTCGCCATGGGATTTCATACATCCACGCGCCTCGGCGGCATCGACGCCAACCGGCCCAATTCGCACAGCAGTCCAGTGAGCACGCCCTCGTGTGCACGAGTTGACGGGACAGCGGCTGCCCTGGCCGATGCGGACGCCATGCCAATGTACCCAGCACGGCTGCTCCGCTGCGCTTGGCAACTTCTCGCGCCGCTCGCGCTGGCCGGCCTGCTCAGCGCCTGGTATGTGCTGCCCGCCGTTCTAGAAACGAGTTGGGTCGGACTGGGCGCCGCCGGCACGGGCGATGGCTATACGAATCATTTTGCGACGCTTGGCGTCCTCTTTGACTGGTCGTGGCGCTTTCCCTATCCCGATGCTGCGGCGCCGACGGTCCCTCTGCCCGCCTACGTTCTCGTCTTCCTCATCGCCGGCATCACCCTGGCTTTGCTCACCCCGAGGAATGGGAGGCGCGCGCGCCTCGAACGGAAACCGGCGCTAATCTGGGCCGCCATAACCGGTATGGCCATTTGGCTGACGACGGCTGTCAGCACCTTCCTCTGGGATCTGCTTGCCCCAGTTATGAGCAATCTGCAATTTCCCTGGCGCTGGCAAACGCTGGTAGGCCTGGGCACGGCCGCCCTTGCGACGCTGGCGATCACCCTGCTGCCCGTCGGCAACCGCGGGCGGCGGGCGCTCGCGCTGGGCTTGTTACTGGCCGTCACAGTCTATGGGCTGGCCGGCTTGCCCATGGCTCCGCGCGAAGCCGCTGCGCCTGAGATCACGGTCCCTGCCATGTGGTCCTTCGACCGGGAGATGGGCCAGGTCGGCGCAACGTGGGCCGGTGAGTTCCTCCCCCAAGCAGTAACCGAACCGCGCTGGGCCATCGGGCGCGAGCCGGCCGACCCCGCGGCCATCGCGGCAGCGCCTGCCGTCTATCTCCGCGTGCAGCCCCAACAGGTAGGCTATCTCGACCGTACCTACGCGACAGAAAGTGAGACGGCGGCTGTCATACAGTTCCAGCGCTTCTACTTCCCGGCCTGGGAGATCGAGCTGGATGGCGTGTCCGTGGCCGGCGCGCCCGCCGGGCCCTTGGGCCTGCTCAGCATCGAACTGCCGCCGGGCCAACATTCGCTGACCGTGCGCTGGCAGCCCACCGCGGCGACACGGGCCGGCCGCCTCCTGGCCGCGCTGGGCTGGCTGCTGGCGCTCTGGCTCATCTGGGCAGCGCGCAGGCCGCGGCGGAGGCTGCAGATGGCCGGCTGGCTCACGGTCGGCGCGGTCGGACTCCTCAGTATGAGTGGCATGACGGACCGCACGTTCACGCCAGCGGCTGTCGATGCAGACTTCGGCCCGGTGCGGCTGGAGGCCGCCAGCGCAGCGCCCGCCCAGCCCGGCACGGTCGCACCGGTACGCCTCTACTGGACGGTCCAGGAGGCAACGGAGGACCTCACCGCCTTTGTCCACGTAGTCGACGCCGGCGGCGCGGTCGTAGCGCAGCAGGATGAACCGCTGGCCGGATCTTTCATGCCCGCAACCCGCTGGACACCGGGTCTCATCCTGGAACACGAACACTCCGTCGCCCTGCCGGACGATCTGCCACCGGGCGCCTACAGCATCAAAGCCGGGGTCTATCTGCCCGGCCAGGCAGAAGCGCCACTCTGGCCGGACGGCGGCACGGAACCGCGGGTGGACATCGGACAATTGGCGGTGCAGCCGTGAAGCGCCATCATCTCGTGGCTGCGCTTTTGGTCTTGGCCCATCTCGCGCTGACCACAGCCTTCAGTCTCATGACCCCCTTGGGGGAGGCGCCGGACGAAGCGGATCACTGGGCCTACATCGTCTATCTGGCCGAAGAACGAGCGCTGCCCATTGGTCCCCGGGTCACCCAAAGCAAACATCCGCCCCTCTATCACGTGAGCGCTGCAGCGGTGGCCAGCCTCGCCAAGCCGGATCACCGCTTCTTGCGCGCCAACCCGGACGTAGAACTCACACCGCGGCCCGACTGGTCGCCCAACTTCTTCATCCACACGGACCAGGAGACCTGGCCCTGGGCGGATACCGGTCCCCGGGCCTTTCATTTGGCCCGTTTCTGGTCGGTGCTGCTCAGCACCTTGACCGTTGCAGCGACCTACGGGCTGGCGCTGACCGCCTTTCCGGCCCAGCCCCTGCTGGCGCTTGCGGCCACGGGCATGCTGGCCTTCGTACCCGAATTCGCCTTCATCGGCGGGTCGGCAAATAACGACAATGCCGCCGCGCTCTTCGGCACGCTCTCCTTATGGGCCGGGCTATTGCTCTGGCGCCGTGGCGGCCGTTTTCTATCGGTCTGGTGGGCGCCCCTGGCCCTGGGCGCGGGCCTCTTGAGCAAGACCAGTACCGTGGGCGTCTGGCCGGCCGTGGGCGTGGCGATCCTCCTGGGCGCAGCGACTGTGGACGGCCGGCCGGCCGGCCTGGAGGCATGGTGGCGAGCGGGCTTGAGCAGTTGGCGTCGTTGGCTAATAACAGGATTGGCCGTCTTCGGCGGCGCGCTCCTGCTCGCTGCGCCCTGGTGGCTGCGCAACTGGCGCCTCTACGGCGATCCGCTGGGCATGGCCCTGGCTATTCAGACCATCGACGTGCGCACCGGGCCGTGGACCTGGGCCGACACGGTCTGGCTCCTGAGCGGCTGGTTTCGCTCCTTCTGGGGCAAATTCGGCGGCGCCGGCCACATTCCCCTGCCGGAACCCATCTACGGCCTGCTGCTGGGCATCACGCTGGTGAGCGCAATGGGCCTGGTTGGGAATCTGTGGTCGGGACGGCGCCGCTATGCCCTCCTGCCGCTGCTGCTGCTGGCTTTGGCCGCGGGCGGTGTGGCCCTTGTCATGGCCCGCTACTCGCTCATCGCCCTGG
>CAYZLP010000726.1:0-3291 GCA_964478635.1 uncultured Caldilineaceae bacterium | reverse complement strand
TCGGCATGCAGGTGCGGGTGGAAGGCAGTGAAGTCGTCAGCCAGCAGCGGGCCGGCGCCGCCGTCGGCACCATGGTCACGGCCGAACATCTCTTTTTCAACGTCCCGGCCCGGCGCAAATATCTGCGCAAAGCTGCCACCGAAGCCGGCCGCGTCGCGGCCGTCGTACAGCACTATGCCCTGGCCTATCCCGAGCGGCGCTTCAGCTTCGTCAATGATGGACGGCTGGTGCTTCAGTCGACCGGCAGCGGCGATCTCCTGGACGTGGTCGCCAAAATCTATGGCGCCGACAAAGCCCGCCAGATGGTCGCCGTCGGTCACTGGCCCGACGAAGCCGCTCGTGCCGGGGTGCTCGATACGGGCCTGACGCCCGAAGTCGACTTCATGGACGATGTCGATACCGGCGCCCACGCCGGACCGATCGGCGAAGCTGTCCGCGTCTACGGCTATGTCAGCTTGCCGTCCCTCCACCGGCCCAACCGCAGCGACATCAATCTCTTCGTCAACCGGCGCTATGTCGAAGATCGGAGCCTGACCCACGCCGTGGTCCAGGCCTTTCACACCCTCCTACCGGGCGGGCGCTACCCCCTTGGCGTCATCTTTGTCGATCTGGACCCGGCGCGGGTGGACGTGAACGTCCATCCCCAGAAGACCCAGGTGCGCTTTCTGGATGAGCGCCAACTCTACACGGCCGTACAGCGTGCGGTGCGACGGAGCGTCATGGAGCACGTGTCCGTGCCCGACGCCGGTCTGGACTTTGCTGCCACGCTCCGCAGCCAGGATGAAGGGAGCGGAGGCAGGGCGGCGCCCGACCGCGAGTGGAGCGTCGATCCGGATTGGGCGGCGCGGCGGGCTGCGATTATGAACGCGGGTCGCCAGCATGCCTTTGACCTGACCGACTCTCCACCGCCGGCCGCGCCGCGGCCCGACACCGCCCACGAGGAGGTACAAAACGCACCGCCCGGCCAGCAAATAGCGCCGGAAACGCAGCCGGATCCGCCGCGGCAGGCGCCCCCGGTGGAACGGCGATCGCAACTGCCGCCCCTGCGCGTGGTCGGGCAAGCGGGTTCAATGTACATCATCGCCGAAGGACCGGAAGGACTCTATCTGATCGATCAGCATGCGGCCCACGAGCGGATTCTCTACGAGAAGTATATGCAACAGCGCTACGGCGCCAACGAGGGCGCCGTGCCGCGCCAGCAGCTGCTGGAGCCGCTCACCCTGCATATGGGCGCCGAATTGACCGGTCAGGTGGCCGAGCATCTGACTGCGCTCAATGCCATCGGCTTCGAAGTGGAACCTTTTGGCGGAGACACATTCCTGGTCCGGGCGGTCCCGAGCGTATTGGCCGGGCAAGATCCCCAGCGCAGTGTGGAAGAGATCGTTGCGCTATTGGGTGAGCGGCGCAACCAAGTCGGCGAGGAGTTAGAGGCGCGGCTCGTGAAGATGGTCTGCAAACGGGCGGCGATCAAGGCCGGACAGCAGCTCAGCGCAATCGAAATGCGTGAACTCATCCGCCAACTGGAAGCGTGTGAAATGCCCCGTACTTGCCCCCATGGTCGTCCCACGATGATTCAGCTCAGCGCAGGTGAGTTGGAAAAGGCCTTTGGGCGAATATGATAAGAACACGAAGCCCTTTGACGAACCCGTCACTTTGGGGGCGTGGTTTGCCCTGTGCTATACTGGATGACTTAGAATTGATACGATTTGACGAGAGAATTCTGGTCAAAAAATTGCAGCCTGAGAAAATCGCAGCCTGAGCTTGTCGAGGGCGGATCCGCCTTTGACAAGCTCAGGCTGCAGAAAGTTAACCATTCGAGGAACCAATGTCGCTAACTGTCACCACCGAACCTTTGGAAAACCGTCAGCTGGCGCTGAATGTCGAGGTCGATGAGGCCCGGGTCGAGCAGAAATTGCGCAAAGCGGCGCGCAAGCTGGCGCGCGATTACCGTATTCCGGGCTTTCGCAAGGGCAAGGCGCCCTACCCCATCGTCGTCCAGTACTTCGGCGAGCAGAGCCTGTACAACGAAATTCTGGACGAACTCGGGCAGGAAATCTATCGTGAGGCCCTAGAGCAGACCGAAATCGAGCCCTACGCCCAGGCATCCCTGGAAGATGTGAGCTTCGAGCCCCTCACCTTCAAGCTCGTTGTGCCGCTCGATCCCGCGGTCGATCTCGGTGACTACCGCAGCGTGCGGGTTGAGGAAGATCCGGTGGCAGTGGATGAGGAACAGGTGACAGCCCGTCTCGATACCTATCGTGAGCAGTATGCCGGCTGGCAGGATGTAGAGCGGGCCAGCCAGTATGGTGATCTCATGAACATCGACGTCAAAAGCGTCATTCCGGCCACGGATGAGGCCGAAGAGATCGTTGTGCTGGATGAGACCGACTGGGACATTACGCCGGACGAAGAAAACCCCATGGAACCGGCCGGCTTCGACGAAGCGCTCCTGGGCCTGAAGCCGGGCGAGGAGAAAGCGTTTGAACTTGGCTGGCCGGAAGATAGCCAGAGCATTTATGCCGGCAAGCGCGCCCAATTCAGCGTCAAGGTCAACGGCATCCAGGCCTATGAGAAGCCCGAACTGAACGACGAGTTCGCCCAGCTGGTCGGACCGGATTATGAGACCTTGGACGATCTGCTGGAAGACATTCGCAGCACCCTGCGTGAGCAGGCCGAGAATGAGGCCCGCAACGACTATCTCGAGAAAGCACTGGATGCCATTCTCGAGCAAGCCACGCTCGAGTACCCGCCTGTGGTGATCGAGGACCAGCTTGACGCCATGATGAACGAATATGAGCAGCGCCTGCGCCAATTCGGCATTGAAAGCCTACGCGGCTATTTCGAACAGACGGGTCAAGACCTGGACGAATATCGTGAAGGCATGCGCGAAGACGCGGAAAAAATTGCCCGCCGCAATCTGATCATCTCAGAAATGCTGAAGGCCGAATTTATTCGCGTCGAGGAAGAGGACATTGACGCCAAGATCGCCGATCTGGTCGGCGACCCGGGCGATGATGAGGAAGCCCAGGCCTCGGCCGACAACCTGGTGCAACTCTTCCGCAACGGCCCCGGTCGCTCCGTCCTGGAAAGCCAGATTCTCCAAGAAAAAACGCTGGATCGTCTTTTGGCGATTGTGCGCGGGGAAGAGGTGCCTTCGCTAGAGGAGTTGGCGGAGGAGGCCGAGGCTAAAGCCAAGGCTGAGGCTGAGGAGGCGGAAGACGGGGCCGATGATGAAGATGACGTCAAAGATGACGTCGAAGACGATGGCATTGACGATGAAGTCGATGATGA
>CAYZLP010000725.1:0-3292 GCA_964478635.1 uncultured Caldilineaceae bacterium | reverse complement strand
TTGGCCATGGGCAAGGAGTGGAACCGCTACATGGCGCCGCCGGGGCAGAGCGTGGACGTAGGCGGCGTACCCGTCAATCCGCTTACGTTGGTCAACGACTGGTCCATCGCCCTTGCCCATGAGTTGGGCCACTATCTGCTTTTCCTTTTCGACACCTATGTGGATGCTGAAGGGGGCGAAAGCCAGGCGCTGGGCGAACGCTGCTACGGCAGCGCCATGGGCCAAGTCTATGATCCGCTGAACCACAGTTTCGTCTGGGATCCGACCCACTGGGAAGCCGATTGTGGGACCACCCAGGCCTATGCCGAGACCGGCGGCCGCACGGAGTGGGAGACGATCCAGGGATGGTACCCGTGGACGGTTTCACCGACCGGCCCGCAGCCGGTCGTGCCGTCGGCGCCCATGACGCCCGCCGTGTCGCTGACGACGGTCACCTTTGTGTCGCCGTCCGCGCCGCCGGCCCAACCCTTGGCCGCCAGCCAGGTCTTTGATCTGCTCTACGTCGACAACGAGAGTGCATCCTATGAGGCCCGGGCATTCACATTTCGGGGGGATCGCATCTTCGATCAGGGCAAGCCGCCGGCCGGCCTCAATCAGGTCGAGCTGACCGATGCCCGGATCGATGATCGTTTCTGCGTATTCGACCTCAACGACCATGGCGAGGGCGCAGCTACGCCCCGCTATCAATTCGGCTGTGAAACCATACAGGCCGGCGACGCTGCGCTCAACCTGACCAAGAACGAGGCTTGGCGTCCGCTGGTGGAGGCCAAGCAGCTCGACACAACTCGCATGGCCATCTCGGTGACCCAGGAATTCGTCGACCCGGCGGCCACGATCCGGCTGCGCATCTATCCGGAGTACAAAGACGCCTATCCGGCCGTGACCATGAACCGGGAGGGCGATCTTCATACCTACACCGTCGACTTTGGTGCCATGGGTGACCTGGTGATGCCCTTCTTCATGCAGTTCTGGCTAGAGGAAAGTCTGCCTGCGCCGCAGAGCGCCCGGGAGACGATCGCCGACCGGGGCACGGGGGGCGGCGGCCTCTTTGGACCGGCGTGGGATGGTGGCGTGCTGGTAATGTCGTCCGACGGTCATGCCCGCTTCGTGCCGGCTGGCAGCCTTGAGCTGTTGCCGGGGCAATCGGTTGCCTGGCAGAGTATGCCCGGCACGCCGCCGATGCCCCTAAACAAGCGCATTGTGGGGCAGGCCTATCGTCTGGACGCCTACCCGGTGAGCCTGGTGGATGAAGGCGTGGTGGAAATTGAGTTCACCCTCAATCCGGCTGACGCCGCCGAAGTATTCAGCGCAGAGGTGACCGATCCCATACTTCATTTCTGGGACGGCCAAAGTTGGCAGCCATTGCCGACGACGGTTCAGGCGCTGGGTGGTCGGGAAGATGACTTGTTCGTGGCTTCGGCCGCAAGCAACGGTGCAGGCGTCTATGCCGTCCTCTACGAGCAAGACGCCCGGGAAATCTGGCTGCCCCTCGTGCGCCAACCGTAATCGCGCGTAGAGACGTTGCATTGCAGCGTCTCTACGTCGCCATCTCTCCCCCGATACCCATCCCGGCGGCTTCGGTCACAATCGCCTGATTGCAGGCGAGATTGGCAAGGAATGTTGCCCTGGTTTGCTCGGAGGCAAGTCGCTGTGCGCGCTGTTGCAGGATCTCCCACGCGGTTTCCAGGTGCGCGCGTGCCGCATCGCCATTTTCCAGCATCTGCAGAACGGAGTAACAGACAAAATAATCTCGTTGAGGATACGTAGCGCTCTTTTCCACAACATCCCGGGGAATAGCCAGGATCTGATTCACGCATGACCGGGCGTGGTCAAGTTCCCCAAGCCGCAGGTGCCCTTGGGCCATGGTCGCCAGATCTGAAGAAATGGAGTCGGTCAAGCCCAGCTCCTGCAAATAGCGCACCGCTCGGCCCGCATGCGCAATGGCCGAAGCGGCATCACCTTGTTGGATGGCCAGGATGCCCAATTCACTTTGAATCAGGGCCTGCAAATGGCGATCTTGCTGCTGAATGGCCAGCCCATGGCCTTCGTCGAGCACCCGGGCCGCCGCCCTGGAGTTGCCGAGATGGCCATACACCTGACCCAGGTTGCAGAGCAAGTAGGCCCGGCCCCGCTCATCATCCAGCTTTTCTGCAAGTTGGAGTCCTTCCTGCAATGAGTCAAGCGCAGCCTCAAGCTGGCCGGTCAACATGTTGACAATTCCCAGACCATTGAGGATGCGCAGCTGCCACCAGGCGTTGTTAAGGTCTTTCTGAATCTCCAACGCGGTTCCCAGCAGGGCCGCAGCTCGATCGTGCGCGCCGTCCAAGCTATAGACTTCGGCCATGTTGAGCAGGCATTCACTTTCGCCAGCCTTGGCGCCAATCAGCCGGTAGAGTTCAAGGGATTGGGTGTAGTAGGCTAGCGCTTGCTCCAGGCTGTACAAATGCTTTTGGGCCAAGCCGATCGCTCTGAGAACCTGAGCTTCACCGTATCGGTTAACGGTCTGGCGATGGAGGGCGAGGGTTCGCTCGAATTCGGCAATGGCCGTCCGGTATTGGCCTTGCTGTCGCCAGATCAAGCCAAGCCCATAGCGTATCTCTGCTTCTTCGGCCGGAGCGTGATCGAAGTCATGCAGTGCGTCCAGACCTGCAGTGTACTCCTTCCTCGCCTGCTCATAGTCGCCCAGCCGCCAGGCAATGAGGCCCAGTCGGGAGTGGCAGCGGGCTTCGGCCAGACGGTCGGCATCGGCCCTGCTTCGCACGAGCGCCCGGGCGACGGCCTCCCGCGCCGCATCGTAGTCACTCACCGCGTCATAGTATTCCCCCCACAGCAGATTGGCGGCAACGAGGGGTGTATCGTTGATGGCCGTCAGCTCCTCCAGCGCAACCCGTTCCTCCTCGCGCCGGCCCAGAATATGCAGCACCTCGACCTTGTCCTGATAACGCGTCCAGGCCGGCGCCAGTCCCAATGCCCGGTGGAGATAGGTTAGGGCGGTCTCGTTGGCGTATTCCCGCTTGGCCCGCCGGGCCGCGCCGTCAAGATAGTGCACTGCCTTCTCCCGGACGGCGCTATCCGTGGTGTCGCTGTGATAGAAATGAAGCGCCAGTCGCTCGACGGCCATTGGTTGGAGCCGCTCCAGCGTCTCGCCCACGGTTTGATGGAGTTGGCGACGTTGCCGGTCCAGTAGCGTCTGGTAGGCGACCTCTTGGGTGATGTTATGTTTGAAAACATAGACGGGTTCGGGGTCAACCGTTTCAACTCGGGCAAAATCGCGCGCTTCCAAGGTCGCAAG
>CAYZLP010000724.1:1863-3292 GCA_964478635.1 uncultured Caldilineaceae bacterium | reverse complement strand
CGGCGCAGGTAAAGAGCGTCCAGGCCCAGTTCGGACCGAATGCCGCCAAATATGCCACGAGTACGGTTCACGCCAAGGGCGCGAGCCTGGCCCGGCTGGTAGAGTTGATCCAGCCCCAGGGCGACTGGACCGTGCTGGACATCGCCACGGCTGCGGGACACACGGCGTTTGTCTTCGCGCCCCACGTCGCCCACGTCCTGGCCACCGACGTAACGCCCGAAATGCTGGACGTGGCCGCCAAGCTGGCCGCGGAGAAGGGCGTGGGCAACGTAGCTTTCGAAATCGCCGATGCGCAGGCGCTGCCCTTCGAAGATGAGCGCTTCGACCTGGTCACCTGCCGCATTGCGCCCCACCATTTTCCCGACGTGGCCGCGTTCGTGACCGAATCCTACCGCGTGCTCAGGCCGGGCGGCATGCTGGCCGTAGTCGACAATGTCGTGCCGATAGGCCCAGCCGGTGACTACGTCAATGCCTTCGAGAAGCTGCGCGACCCGAGTCACGGCCGCTGCCTCACGCTGGAAGAGTGGCAAGCTGCTTTCGACACAGCAGGCTTCATGGTCATCGCCACCGAAACCGCGCCCAAACGCATGACCTTTGGGCCCTGGGCCGTTCGCCTGGGCGCGACGCCGGAAACCGTGGCGACACTGCGCGCTATGTTGGCCGAAGCGACCCAAGAGGTGCTCGATTTCCTCCAGCCGGAAGGCGACGGCGGCGATCTCACCTTTGTGTTGAGTGAAGCGATCGTGTTGGGCTACAAAGCGTAAAAGGACGGCCAAGCCAATTTTCGTTTGAAATCGGTACTCCCTGTCGGAGTGACAGTCACTGGCAGAACGAATTTGGGCCAGCCAGACTCGTTTGTGCCAGTGACTGTCACTCCGACAGAACTATCGTTTTCACGTGAATGCCTGTTTGGATTGCTGATCTACCGGATTGGGTGAATCTACATGGATCGAAAGGAACCGGCTATGGCATCGTTTGAGGCGACCGCACGCAACCGCGTCGTGCGCGTGCCCGACCGCGGCCATTATGATCGAGAGACCGTTTACGCGGTGATCGACGACGCTCTGATCTGCCACGTGGCCTTTGTGCAGGACGGTCGCCCCTTTGTCATCCCCACGCTCCACGCGCGGGATGGCGATCGCCTCCTGCTGCACGGCGCGACGACAAGCCGGCTCATTCAGCACGTTGCCGCAGGCTACGAAGTGAGCGTCGCCATGGCCCTGGTAGACGGATTGGTGCTGGCGCGCTCGGTCTTTCACCACTCGGTCAACTATCGTTCGGCCGTCATCTTTGGACGGGGCGAACTGGTGGCGGAAAGCGGAAAAATGGCGGCCCTCGAACGCTTCACCGAAAAGCTGGTTCCCGGACGTTGGGCCGATGCCCGCCGGCCCAGCGCAGTCGAACTAAAGGCCACGGCCGTCGTCGCCAT
>CAYZLP010000724.1:0-1763 GCA_964478635.1 uncultured Caldilineaceae bacterium | reverse complement strand
AAAAGTGGCCGGATACTTGTCACGCTGTCCTAGATCGTGTATCGTAAGCGACAAACCCAACCACAATGCAGAGGTCCGGCCGTCGTTTACCCCGGAGCCCGGTCCCCTGCCCAGACCCTCAAAGGAGAGCGTCATGGCCGCGAAATTCAAGGTTACATACGCAACACTATCCGCCGACAACGAAGAACTCCAGTCCTCCTTCGATCGCGCCCTGGAGACCGTCCGCAGCCAATGGCTGGGCGCAGACGTGCCTATGTTTATCGACGGACAAAGGGTCGTTACCGACGCAAAGCTGGAGAGCCGTAGTCCCATCAACACCGAGGTGCTGCTGTGCACGGCGCAGCAGGGTGACGCCTCCCACACGGACCGGGCGATCGCGGCGGCCAAGCGCGCCTTTCCCGCCTGGCGCCAGACGCCCTGGCAGGAGCGCGTCGCCATCATTCGCCAGATCGCCGATAAGATCAGCGCCAACATTTTCGAGTTGAGCGCCATCATGACGCTGGAGGTAGGCAAGAGCCGCCTGGAAGCCCTGGGCGAAGTCGAAGAGACAGCCGATCTCCTGCGCTACTATGCCGACGACATGGAGAAAAACGAGGGCTACTTCCGGCGATTGGGCCGTCTCAATCCCGACGACGAGCAAGAGAACAACTTCAGCATCCTCCGCCCGTATGGCGTCTGGGCCGTGATTTCGCCCTTCAATTTCCCCATGGCCCTTGCGGCCGCGCCCATTGCCGCTGCGCTGGTGACGGGCAACACGGTCGTCTTCAAAGGCGCGCCCGACACGCCCTACAACGGCTGGAAGACGGCCGAACTCTTCGCCGAAGCGGGCCTGCCCGACGGCGTCTTCAACAGCATTCTCGGCCCGGACGAAACCTTGGCCCAGCGCATTCTCGACCACCCCGACGTGAGCGGCTTTACCTTCACGGGCTCCTATCCCGTGGGCATGAAGGTGCTGCAAGCGGCCCACCGCGGCCCCATTCCGCGCCCGGCCATCATCGAAATGGGCGGCAAGAATCCCACGCTGATCTCACGCAAGGCCGATCTGGACAAGGCGGCCATGGGCGTCATGCGCGCGGCCTTCGGTTTGGATGGCCAGAAGTGCTCGGCCTGCTCCCGGGTCTACATCGAAGAGCCGGCGTATGAGCCGTTCAAAGAGAAGCTCATCGGCATTACCGAGAAGATTGTCGTAGGCGACCCGGCCGAACGCGCACCCTTCATGGGCACGGTCATCAACCAGGAAGCCTACGATCGCTTCAAGGACACCGTCGAGAAGGCGAGCAATGACGGGCGCATCCTCACCGGCGGCAAGGTGCTGGTCGAGGGTGATTTTGCCAAGGGCTACTTCGTCACGCCGACGATCATCGAAGGGCTCCCCGAGGACCATGAACTGGTACGCAACGAACTCTTCCTGCCCGTGTTGCACATGGCGTCCATCAACTCGCTGGATGAAGGAATGGCTCTGGCCAACAACACCGAATATGGCCTGACCGCCGGCTTCTTCAGCGAAGACGACGATGAGGTCGACTGGTTCTACGAGAATATCCAGGCCGGTACGACCTACAGCAACCGCGCGGCCGGCGCGACGACGGGCGCATGGCCGGGTATTCAGGCCTTCGGCGGCTGGAAGGCCAGCGGCGTCAGCGGCAAGGCGATTGGCTCGTACTATACGCTGCCGCTCTATATGCATGAGCAGAGCCGGACGATCATTGGATAGCGGGACAGCCGTCCGGATCCCGTAGCCTGAGCCAGGCGAAGGCGGATCC
>CAYZLP010000723.1:0-3293 GCA_964478635.1 uncultured Caldilineaceae bacterium | reverse complement strand
GATACGCTGCTCGGCATCGCCCGGCAGTTCGACACCACCGCCCAGGCAATCATGGCCGCCAACGGCATCGCCGCCACCGAGGTCTATTCCATTCGCCCCGGTCAGGAATTGATCATTCCCAGCGAGGATAGTGGCGCAGAGGACGGCGCATTCGTCGAGCCGGATCCCACGGCGACGGCTACGCCGCGGCCTACGACGCCGCCGACACCCCTACCGACCCCGACAACGAGTTTTCGCCTGGATCGACCCCAGCTCCGCAGCCCGGAAGACGGGACGACGGTCAGCTGCAACGGTTCGGGATCCCTGACTTGGAATCAAGTACCTTTCGTCCAATCATCCGATCGCTATGTCCTGCATCTGGGCTTTGTCAGCGGGCGGGATGCCAGCGGGGCCGAGAGCGTCACGTGGGTATTGCAGCAGCCTATTTCTCCCGATCGCTCAAACTGGAATATGGACAGCGAACTCTGCGCCCTTGCCCCCCAGGATTTGGGCCGCCGTTGGCACTGGTTCGTGGATGTCGTGGATGAAGGATCCAATCCGGTCAGTGAACCCAGTGAAATTTGGAAGTTTACCTGGAATTAACCGCCATGTCAGACGTCAATCGCGAAGAAACCGATGTAGAACCTGAACCGCGCAGCCATCTCGATGATTTGGCCGATGCCCTGCTCGAAGGTCAGCCGCTCGATTACGATGCACAGAGTTCAGCGCACCTGGATATCGATGAAGTCATGCGCCAATTGACGGGTGAAAGCGACGAACTGAATCCCAGGCGACTCCTCGTCTTCTCCGATATGGTACAGGCCGACGCCGAACGGGTGCGCCGGGATTGGGCGCTCATACCAGCCCGACGCCGGAAGGCCGTCGTCTCCTACCTCATAGCCCTGGCCGAAGAAACTCTTAGCGTTCACCTCGGCGCGATCCTGCGCATCGCCCTGCAAGACAGCGATCCGGAGATCCGCCGCCTGGCATTGGAGGGCCTCTGGGAAGAAACGAGCAGTGATCTCATCGGCCCCATGGTTCAACTCTTGCTGAACGATGAAAATGAGGGTGTGCGCGCGGCTGCGGCGCAGGCCTTGGGGCGATTTGTGCTGGCAGGGGAGTTGGATGAGTTGGATGCCGCCTTCTCCATGCGGGCTGAAGAGGCCCTCCTGTCGGTCCTCCTGCGGCCGGAGGAAGCACTGGAAGTGCGGCGTCGTGCATTGGAGAGCATTGCCTTTTCAGGTGAGGTAGGCGTACGCCAACTAATCGAAGACGCCTACTACGATCCCGACGAAAACATGCGGATCAGCGCCCTGACGGCCATGGGCCGGAGCGCCGACATTCGCTGGCGTGGCCTGGTCCGGGCCGAACTGCAAAACCCCTCACCGGCAATGCGTGGCGAAGCTGCCCTGGCCTGCGGAGAATTGGATGCTCGGGCTGCCAATCGGGAACTCATCGCGCTCCTCGACGACGAAGATCAATTTGTGCGTATCGCAGCCATTACCGCGCTGGGACAGGTTGGCGGCAAGGAGGCACGCGATGCCCTGCGGATTGTCAGCGAGGGTGATGAACCCCTGGAGGCGGAAGCCGCCGAACTAGCCCTGGAAGAACTGCTCTTCCTACAGGATGATGCCGACATCTCGCTCTTCGATGAAGAGACGGACCTGGACACCTGGGATGAAGAGTCCTGGGACTTGCCGTACGGTGGCGATGGTGACGACGACGATGACTACGGCGAGTACTCAGCGTGAACCTCAAGCTCAAGCGTCTCGTTCGCACGCCCAGTTCCGAACAATACGCGCTTTTCGATTTGGACCAAGTTGGGCCGGATCGCCAGCCGCTCACCATCGGCAAACTCGATCTTCACTTCACCAACGAGGGCATGTACGGCACCATTCTACTCTGGGATGACGCCTCGCGCCGCCTGCCGAAAGAGGCCCGAAGCCAGTTCGTGCGGGCGCTGCTGAACGAAATCAGCCAACCGATGGGTGTGCCCAACGAATTTGTCGTCGAATTCTTTACGCCGGCGCTGGACAGTTACGAGCTTTTCCACAACGTAGAGCTCGATGAAGCGTATGAGGATGACGAAGATACCCAGTCCAGCCATGACGCCCAAGGCGACCGCTAGGTCCGGTCGGCGCCATGAACTTCCCAGCAGCCATCCTGCCGATCTTCGCCTCTACGCTGCTGCCGGTCTTCCTCGTGGCCGCAACCGGTGCGTTGCTGGCCGCTCGCATCCCCTTGGATGGACGCACGCTGGGACGCATCGTCTTCTATCTGGCAACGCCTTCTCTTGTCTTTCGCAGCCTGTACGAGATGGATGTCGACCTGGGTTCCCTCCAGCGGATCGCACTGATTGCCGCCGTCGTGGGCATTGTCACGGGCTTGCTGGGCTGGCTGGCCGCCATTGATCAGCCCCGTGAACGGCGCTCCGCCTTTGTGCTCACCAGCGCAGTGCCCAATAACGGGAATATGGGTTTGCCGATTTGCCTCTTTGCTTTTGGCGCGCCCGGCCTCACGCTGGCAACGGTTTACTATGTCACCAGTTCATTCCTCACCAACACCGTTGGCGTCGTCGTTGCGTCCGCCGGGAAAGCGCCCTTGACCGTCGCCCTGCAGCAATCGCTGCGGGCGCCCATGCTCTATGCCGCCTTTCTGGGCCTGTTGTTCAACCGGACCGGGTTTACGCTGCCGGTGGGCATTTTCCGGGCCATCGATCTGTTGGCCAGTGCCGCTATCCCCGGCATGTTGATCCTGTTGGGCATTCAGCTCCGCCATGCGCCGCTACGCGACCGACAGTGGGTCATCATGCGGGCGACGAGCATTCGCCTGTTGGCCGCGCCGATACTGGCCTGGTTGATTTGCAGCGTCGTCGGCGTGGGTGGCTTGGAGCGCAACGTCATCACGCTCCAAGCGGCCATGCCCACCGCGGTCATGACAAGCGTGCTGGCCACGGAGTTTGACGCGGCGCCTCGCCTGGTGGCGACGATCATATTGCTCACAACGCTGCTAAGTATGCTCACGTTATCGCTCGTTTTGTGGTATATTTTGTAGTCGAAACCGATGATTGGATGGTGAGGTGAAGGGGGGCCGGTATGACCGAAGAACAGCATTCTCAGGATTTCCGCGAAACGCTGATCACCAGCGCGCGCTTACTGCAGCAGAACGAACCGAAAGAAGCGGAACTTCTGCTGGAACCGCTCTACGAAAGCGCACCGACGAATCCCGATGTTGCCATCAATCTGGGCGGCGCCTACATTCTCCGGCGCAAATGGCGCAAGGCCGTCGAGGTCCTCTCTACCGCAGCCTCGGCC
>CAYZLP010000722.1:0-3295 GCA_964478635.1 uncultured Caldilineaceae bacterium | reverse complement strand
AATGACAAATCGTGCACTACTGAGTATACTTAGGTGAGGCGTGGACATAATTCATGCGGCCCTGAGTAGTGGTTTGATGCCCACGCCAATCGGTCTTTGATAGTGAATCTGATAGAGCAAGACAAGCTGATAGACAAAGACGGCACCAAGAACAATGAGTTGAGTACGGTTGAGGCCCTTGACCGGGACCTGACCGCCCCACTCAAAGATGTTCTTGAAGAGGCCGTTGAAGGGTTCAATGGCTTTGGATCGAAGTCTGTGAAAGAGTTTGCGCACTTCCACGCCGTCGTCGGTATGTGGATAGGGTCCACGCCGAGTGGCCACCAGAAAGCGATTGTCTCGTTCACAGAGTGCCCGCAGACCCGGTTGGTTGTAATGGGTATCACCGAGAACATATCGTACTTCTGACGGTAGTTCACGGACAAGCTCTGGTGCCATGTCCTGGTCATGAGTATTGGCAACGGTCAATTCGGCAGCCAAGGGAATCCAGATGGCCGAGACGGTGCAGGCAAGATGGAGTTTCCAGCCGTACCACCAACCATGGTAGCCCGACTTCGACCAGTGGGCTTCGGTATCAATGGTCGTATGAGGGACAACGCCTTGGTCTCGATGTTTCTTGTGCCAGACGCCGCCTTTGGCGCGTAGCGGCGTACTGTCAACCGCTGCGGCTCGCCCATCGGTCGACCAGGGCAGTAGCAACCTGACCAGATGGCGACCGCAGCAACCGATGAGTCCAGGAAGATTCTCTGGCAAAGCTGCCAAGCGCCGTTCCCATGTCCGTCGACAGGGAAAGCGGCCATCTTCTGTCAGCTGTAAGCGCAGTTGACAGGTCAGCTCAGTCTCTTGTTCCAGAAAGGCCAATAAACTGTAGGCCGTATAGAGTCGTCGAATCACCATGATTACCAGTGCTTTGACGATCAGTCGTTCCGTGTATGTCTTGGGCCGCCCTCGTTGGCGTGGCGTTGCCGGCTCAGACCACGGAACGCGATCGACCAGCTTGAGCAAGATGACAAGAAGCGGTTCTCGATGTAGCATGACGTTGCCTCCTGGTATGGATTGGTTTGGCAACTACTATGCTACGGAGGTAGCCGCACTTTGACCAGTTCAGAGTGCGGCTTCACCTCTATTTCGAATTATGTCCACGCCTCAATTAATCGAGAATTGTTAATGGGTAGGTTCGAGGGGGGTGGGTTCAGGGCGAAGCGATCAAAGCCTCTTCCGAATGGACCGACTTCTGCTATGATGGGGGTCTGTGGGTCCGACCTGTCCACCGTCGTAACCAATCCGGACTATCAGCCATGCGAAAGCCAATGCAACTTTCTATCGCCTTCCAGACGGATAAGTCACTGAGCGCTTATGGCCCCCTGGCCGCGGCTGCGGAAGCCTACGGCTTCGATGCAGTGACCGTCTACAACGACATGCTCTACCAGCCGGCGTGGCTGCCCCTGCTCGAGATGGCCCGGGCCACCCGGCGCACGCGCATTGGCGTGGCCGCGGTCAATCCCTACACCTGCCACCCGATCAATATTGCGGCCAACATTGCCCTGATCGACGAGGCATCGGGCGGGCGGGCCTATCTGGGCATGGCCCGAGGCAGCTGGCTCGACTTCGTCGGCGTGGAGCCCGTGCGGCCGGTCACGGCCTTGCGCGAAGCGTTTGGTTGCGTGCGCCATCTGCTCCGCCAGTCGACCGAACCCTACGCAGGCGACATCTTTCCCCTGGCCGGCGGCGACGCCCTGCGCTGGCCGATTCTGCGACCGGACGTGCCCTTTCTCCTGGGAACGTGGGGTGAGCAGACCCTGCGCGCCTGCATCGAGCAGATCGGCGAAGTCAAAATCGGCGGCAGCGCCAATCCCGACGTCATCCCCCATTTCCGCGCCATGATCGACCGGGCTGCCGTGGAGAAAGAGAGGGATGGCGCGCAAATTGGCATCGTCATCGGCGCCGTCTGTGTGGTGGATGACGATCGTGCGGCCGCCCGGGCCTTGGCGAGGCGGGAGGTGGCGCTCTACCTGCCGGTCGTCGCCAGACTCGATCCAACCATGCAGATTGAGCCGGATTTGCTCACACGGCTGCAGGCGGCGGCTGATCGCTTCGATTATGCCGCGGCGGCGGACCTCATTTCGGATGAGCTCCTGGCCCGTTTTGCCTTCGCCGGCACGCCGGCCGATCTGGTCGAGCAGACCCAGGCCCTTTTCCAGGCCGGGGCGGCCCGGGTCGAGTTCGGTACGCCCCACGGCCTGTCACCGCAACGCGGCCTGGAACTCCTGGGCGCCGAGGTGCTGCCCGCCCTACGCCGATGTCAGCAATCCCAATTTTGAACCAAATTGACCGCAGATTTCACAGATTACGGCAGATTGAGACGGATTTTTGCATGTAATCCGTCTCAATCTGCCGTATCCGGTTTGTTCCGCGGTCTATTGGCGGTAAATCGCTTGTTGCTGGCGCCGATGTTTGACCGCTTGACAGACCCTCCCATCCCCCGCAATAATCATGCTGGTGTCCTGGATATCGTGTTTTGCTTTGTAGCCGGTTCCGTCTCCAATACATGAGCCAACTTGTCTACCAGAATCTAGATCTTGAAATCGGACCTGCTGGCCCCGACGGCTATCCCGTTGCCATTCTCAACTCGCCCGGCGGCCAGGCGCGCGGTCGGCTGGCGCTGCCCAACGATCTCGCCCGTTTTGAGCAGGCGTTGGCCGCCCTGCAACAGGCAATTCTCGAAACGCCGGGCGCACCGGCCAATCAACTTGCCCAGGAAGTCGGCGCGTCGCTCTTTCAAGCGCTCTTTCACGACGAGCTGCTGAGCATTTACGACGTTTCGGTCAGCCTGGCCCGGGAGGCGGAGCAGGGCCTACGTATCAAGCTGCGCATCAACGCGCCTGAACTGGTCGCCATTCCCTGGGAGTTCCTGTTCGATCCCCGGCGGGAGGCGTTTCTCGGCCGCTCCCGGCATACGCCCCTTGTCCGCTATCTGGAAGTCGGCGCGCCGGATCAGGCGCTGCAAATCGAGCCACCTCTACGCGTTCTCGGCGTGGCCGTCAGCCCGGCCGACCTCGATCCGCTGGATATTGCCGGAGAAAGGGCCCGTGTCGAAGCGGCGGTCGCACCGCTGATTGATGCTGGAGATCTGACCCTGGAATGGCTGGAGCCGCCGACGTGGCGCGCCCTGCAGACGGCCATGCAGCAGGGACCATGGCACGTGCTCCACTTCGTCGGCCATGCCGAGTTCGATCCCGCGGACGGCGAGGGCAGCATCCTCATCGCCGGCGACGACGACCACTCCCTGCGCCTC
>CAYZLP010000721.1:326-3296 GCA_964478635.1 uncultured Caldilineaceae bacterium | reverse complement strand
CAAACCGACCCCAGGTCTAGCCGTAAATCCGTTCTTTTGCAGGGCGTAATTGACAGTTGATGAGCGTATGCTGTAGGTGCCGTCGCAGGCTGCCTGGATACAGCGTCGTGACAGGTGTTTCTGCGGGCAGATAACCGAGACACCTCTAACTGACAAGTGCATTGCGACCGGCTCCCTGCATACACCTCTGGAGGATGGGTGATACAAGGTTGACGAATCGTCCGATTCGCATAGATCTGCCCGCGCCGAGCATTTTTCATTTCATGAAGCCATGGAGGAAGAGCAATGTTAGTGCGTGATCGGATGTCTGCGCCGGCCCAAACGATACGGCAGGACACGCCCTTCCAGGACGCGGTGAAACTCATGCGCGAAAAGGGCTACCGCCGCCTGCCGGTCGTCAATAGTCGCAACGAACTCATCGGCATCGTCTCCGAGCGAGATCTGCTCCATGCCGCGCCGTCTCCGGCGACATCGCTCAGTATCTGGGAGATGAATTACCTGCTCTGGAAGCTGAAGATCGAAGAGTTGATGACCCGCAAAGTAATTTCCGTCTCCCCCGATACGCCCATCGAGGAGGCCGCCCACCTCATGGTGGCCAACAAAATCGGCGGGCTGCCCGTCGTCGATGACCAGAACCACGTTGTCGGCGTGATTACCGAGACCGATGTTTTCAAGACATTTACCGAAATGCTTGGCAGTGGTGAAGCGGGGGTGCGCATCACCCTGGAAGTGCCGGCCGGCAGCGGAACGCTTGCCAAAGTCGCCCAAACCATTGCCGGTCTGGGCGGCAATATCATAAGCGTTGGTTCGATGGATTCGGAATCATCGCCCCACCGACATTTGCTCATTAAGGTGCGGGGTGTGAGCAAGGATGAACTGATCGAAGCATTGGAGGGCATTGGCGATCACGTCGTTGATGCACGTGAAGTCTAGCCCTGAATCGTGCAGGAACCGGCGGGTTGGCAATGCGACATCCCTGGCAAAGTCGCAGCCTATAGCCCGCCGGTTCTGTGTGTAGGGCATCTGCAAGGGAACCGCTCAACTGGGAGAAAGCACAATGACACGTGAAAAAGTCATGATGGACGGCAACGAGGCTGCTGCCTACGTTGCCTTCAAAACCAATGAAGTTGCTGCCATCTACCCGATTACACCCTCTTCCCCCATGGGTGAATTGGCCGATTATTGGATGGCGCAGCATCAGACCAATATTTGGGGCACCACGCCCCAGGTCGTGGAGATGCAGTCAGAGGGTGGCGCGGCCGGCGCCGTACACGGCGCACTGCAGGCCGGTTCCCTCACGACGACCTTTACGGCCAGCCAGGGCCTCTTGCTCATGATCCCCAACATGTACAAGATCGCCGGTGAGTTGACGAGCACGGTTTTTCACATTGCCGCCCGCTCGATTGCCGCGCAGGCGCTGTCGATCTTTGGCGACCACAGCGATGTCATGGCGACCCGGGCAACCGGCTGGGGCATGCTCTTCGGCAATTCGGTCCAGGAAGTCATGGACATGGCCCTGATTGCCCAGGCCAGCACTTTGGAGTCCCGGATTCCCTTCCTCAACATCTTTGACGGCTTCCGCACCTCCCACGAAATCAACAAAGTCGAGAAGTTGACGGAAGAAGATATCCGGGCCCTGATTGACGATGAACTGGTCCGCGCCCACCGCGCGCGCGGCCTCACCCCCGACAAGCCGGTTATGCGGGGCACGGCCCAGAATCCGGACATTTTCTTCCAGGCCCGGGAAACGGTGAATCCCTTCTACCTGCGCACGCCGGAAATCGTCCAGCGTGCCATGGACAAGTTCGCCCAGGTCGTCGGCCGCCAGTATCATCTCTTCGACTACGTTGGTGCGGCCGATGCCGACCGGGTAATCGTCCTGATGGGTTCGGGCGCAGAGGCGGCCCATGAAACGGTCGAATATTTGAGCGCGCAGGGCGAGAAAGTCGGCGTCGTCAAGGTACGCCTCTACCGCCCCTTCTCCGTGGAACATCTCATGGAGGCGCTCCCGGCCACAGTCAAGGTCATCGGCGTGCTCGATCGGACCAAGGAACCCGGCGGCGCAGGGGAGCCGCTTTATCAGGATGTGGTCACCGGCGTGATGGAAGGCCTGACTGCCGGCAGTGCGCCCTTTGAGACCATGCCGCGGATCGTCGGCGGGCGCTACGGTCTGTCGTCCAAGGAGTTCACGCCCGGGATGATCAAGGGCATCTTTGATGAATTGGCCAAGCCGAATCCCAAAAATCACTTCACGGTGGGCATCAATGATGATGTTACCCACTCGAGCATTGACTACGATCCCTCATTCAATATTGAACCCGACGACGTCGTACGGGGCGTCTTCTGGGGGCTTGGCTCTGACGGTACGGTCGGCGCCAACAAGAATTCCATCAAGATTATCGGTGAAGAAACCGAGAATTTCGCCCAGGGCTACTTTGTCTACGACTCCAAGAAGTCCGGCGCCCGCACCATCTCCCATCTGCGCTTTGGTCCCCGACCGATTCGGAGTACATATCTGATCGAAGAGGCCAATTTCGTGGCGGTGCACCAATTCGGTTTTCTCCAGCGCTATGACATGCTGACCAATGCCAAGAAGGGAGCAATTCTTTTGCTGAATGCGCCCTTCGGTCCCGATGAAGTTTGGGATCAGTTGCCCAAAATGGTGCAGGAGCAGATCATTGAGCGGGATCTGCAGCTCTACGTCATCGACGCCTACGCCGTCGCCGCCGAACTGGGTCTGGGCGTCCGCATCAACACCATTATGCAGACCGCCTTCTTCGCCATCAGCGGCGTGCTGCCGCCGGATGAAGCCATCGCTCAGATCAAGGAAGCTATCCGCAAGACCTACGGCAAGCGGGGCGAAGCCGTCGTCCGCAAGAACTTCGCAGCCGTCGATGCCGCTGTCTCCCACCTGCATCAGGTCGAGGTGCCGGGCAAGATCTCCAGTTCCATCGATCTCCTGCCGCCCGT
>CAYZLP010000721.1:0-316 GCA_964478635.1 uncultured Caldilineaceae bacterium | reverse complement strand
TTGGCCCCTCATCATGATCAAAAATTCGCTTGTAGTCCTGTGCCGGCTGCAGCGCCCGAGTTCGTGCAGGGTGTGACGGCCGAAATGATTGCCGGTCGGGGAGACGCCCTGCCCGTCAGCGCCTTGCCGGTTGACGGCACCTATCCGACGGCGACGACGCAGTGGGAAAAACGCAACATTGCCCTGGAAGTGCCGGTCTGGGACCCCGATGTCTGCATTCAGTGCGGCAAATGCGTTCTGGTCTGTCCCCATTCGGTCATTCGCAGCAAGGTCGTTGACGAAAGCGAACTGGCCGATGCGCCCGAAGGCTTCCTGG
>CAYZLP010000720.1:0-3297 GCA_964478635.1 uncultured Caldilineaceae bacterium | reverse complement strand
AGATGGACGTCATCCCGCCCCAACTGCGTGCGTGCGGTCCGGGCAGCGACCAGGCTCTCGGCCGTGGGGATGCCCCAGTCGGAGAAGGCGCCGGCCAGGCGACGCAGGCGTGCGTCGGGCGCGCGGTGCATCTCCACCTGACTCCAGGAGGTGCCGCCCGCGCCGGCCACATCGATGGCGCTGACGCCGGCTTCGATCAGCTGACGCGCGAGTTGGGCGCTGATGCCCCAGCCCACTTCCTTGATGATGACGGGAAGACCGATGACGGCGCACACCTCTTCAATCCGCACCAGAAGGTTGCGCCAGTCGAAATCGCCCTCCGGCTGCAGCACTTCCTGCAAGGGATTCAGGTGAAGAATCAGGGCATCGGCCTCAATCATGTCGACAGCCCGGCGACACTCTTCGACCGTATAGCCATAGTTGAACTGAACGGCCCCCAGATTGGCCAGCAGCAGGATATCCGGGGCGAGATCGCGCACCCGAAACGTCCCGGCCGTCTCCTGCTTTTCGAGCCCGGCGCGCTGGCTGCCCACGCCCATGGCCAGACGCCGGGCCTGGGCGGCGACGGCCAGGTTGCGGTTAATGCGCTGAGCTTCCTCTGCGCCCCCGGTCATGGAGCTGATGAGAATCGGTGCGGCCAACCGACGGCCAAAGAGCGTCACCCCGAGATCTGCATCGTCCAGATGCATTTCGGGCAGCGCCTGGTGCTCAAAGCGATAGTGTTCCAGGCCGGTCGTCAGACGCGGGAACTGGACATCTTCCTCCAGGTTGATGCGGATATGGTCGACTTTGCGTTCATCAATGGTCACGTTGCCCTGCCTCGTGCGTGAATTTCTGACTTACGGAACGACCAACTGTGGGGGAATGGCGAGATTGGCCGTATTCTTTTGCCGTTTTATGCGTCTTACCTGATAGGTACCGCATTTCGTGGTCTCTGTCACGATCTATTATGCACGATCTAACGCTGAATTCAGTATTGGAGCACCCGACTGTCAACGCCCAGACAAAAATTGGTCCCGGAACGGTTTTTTGGGGCTTGACAGATGGGCAAAAACGTGGCACAATCCTTATGTTTAGCCATAACTAAACGGTACCTCACAGACGGTAAGCCGTGCAGAAACGACGGCTTATACAGCACCCCTTCACGTAACCAATGCCGCTTTGTCGGCCCAGATGAGAACGCGCTTGCATCATTGCGGGCGTCTCGTTTGCGTTCCCTGTTATTCACCTGCGCGCCGGGTTATCTTGGCGCACTGCCGTAGCAACCGGTACGGGGTAGTTATGGGAAGGGTGATTTGCCAACACACGTGGGCTGCATTGTTCATGGAAAATTGCAACTTGCTTGCAATGCCGCCTGAGAAATGGTACGATGCATGCACTATCCACTCGTTCCTTTGCCTTCATCCCTAGCACTCCCCACTTTTCTAACATCCGGTAGAGAAGAAAGGAGTCGCGCAATGTGATGTCTATCTACCCACCCCAAAGATGATTCGGAGAGTTCGATGGCGCCCAACATCGGACTCGGTAGGTTTCTCGCCTATGGAACATCGCACGACTATTCAGCACGCATGTTCACTTCTGTAAAAGGAGAGAGCGAATGTCCCGCAAGATAACAGGCGGAGGCTGGTTCTCCGGGCAGCGTCGTTGGACGCTGACGCTCGTCATTGTGTTGGCCATGCTGATCCCAGCTGCGGCCGCCTTTGCTGCGACCCCCGGTGACTCCGGCACGGTCCCGCCACCCACCCCACCCGGCGATATCTGCGTCGAAGGCGTAGTGATTGACTGGGAAGAAGAACCCCTGACGGAAGGTTGGATCGTCTATCCCACCGACCCCTCGGGTATGCAGATTGCCGGCAAGGGTCCTGAACTGGACGACGACGGCAATGCCACGAATATGTTCGAGTTCAACAGCGACGATGACGGTCTCTATCCGGGCGTATGGACCTTCACCATCGACTACAGTGGACTCGAAGGCGTCTGGGAGCCTGTAGAGCCCTACACCGAAAGCTTCCAGATCGAACTCGAAGCCAACGGCCACGAATGCTATCAGATCCGCTTCAAGCTGCGCGAGGTGGTTGAGGTCTTGGTCTACAAGATCGACGCCCACCACAAGCTGCTGGATGACTGGCTGATCACGGCCAAGCCGGCCCACGGCAACTATTTCGCCTCCGAGCAGGACGGCGAAACCGGTGACGACGGCGTTGGCCTGGTCGTCTTCCGCCTGACTCCGGGCGACTGGACCTTCTACGAAGATCCGCCGGAAGATGCGGAGTACGACTTCATCCCGATCTTGCCCAGCAGTGGCAGTCAGGACCTCACGGTCAAGAGTGCGGAAGATGATGCGGAGAATCATCCCTACATCATCCGCTTCAAGAACAAGCTCGAGCAGAGCTGTATCGAGGTAACGAAGACCGACGAGCCGCCGATGCTGCCGGATAACGCGAATCCCGAAGATTACTACACCGCGCCGGCGAACCTGGCCGGTTGGGAAATCCGTGTCCTGCGCGCCGACGGCACTGAGGCCACCTTCGGTTACACCGATGCCAATGGCTACGTGAAGTTCTCCGACCTGCCGCCCGGCCCGTACACGGTGGTCGAAGAGACCCGCCCCGGTTGGGAAGCGGTCGGTCCGTCTGAGTATGACATCACCGTCATCAACTCGGAGGACTGCGCCCAGGTCGACTTCGTGAACCGCCAGGTGCCGCTTGCGTACACCATCAAGGGCCGCAAGCTGGATGCCAACGGTCACTACGGCGTGCCCGGTTGGGAAATCACGATCGAGCCGCTGGACAAGAACGGCTACGAACTCGATCCCGACAGCGTCTTCACCGACGGTCTGGGTCACTACGAGTTCACCCTGCCCTACGATGATTATCGCGTACCTGGCTCACGCTACCGGGTCTGTGAGGAAGAGCTGGACGGTTGGTTGCCCCATACGTCAACCTGCTACATCGTCCACATTCCGCACCAGCCGGGCGAAATCCACGTACCGGACTTCATCAACCAGCAGGTCGGCCACACGGAAAGCGGCAAGCCCGATGGTCCGCACTACGACCATGACAGCAAGTACTGCCGTCACACCCACACGGTGAAGGCCGGCGAAAGCCTCTTCGGCATCGGCAATCACTACGGTGTGTCGCCCCAGGCCATGCTCAATGCAAACTCCTGGGTCCGGGCCCGAGCCCACTACTACCTGCGCCCCGGCGATACGGTTTGTATTCCGTAAGGGATAGTAGCAAGATAGGTTAGGTAATTGAGAGACTGGGAGATTAGGAGATTGGGTTGACCAACCTTCTA
>CAYZLP010000719.1:0-3306 GCA_964478635.1 uncultured Caldilineaceae bacterium | reverse complement strand
GGTGGAAGGGGTCTTTCACCGGCAGGGCGACAGTCTCTGTGAAGGGGCGGCCCTGCCGGTCCAGCTTCTGAGTCCATTCACCGTAGCCGGCCACAGGATAATGCGCGAATGCATAGTCATGCGCCCGGGCAAACCAATCTAGTGCCCAGGTTGCGCCTGTCATCTCGTGGGCCAGGAGCAGGGCATAAAGGGCCTCCGTATGGGGCCACCAGAGCTTGGCGTCGGCATAGGGCCACCAGGGTTCCTCGCCGGCCGCATCCCGGGAGAGCAAAATGCCGCCGTACTCGTCATCCCAGCCATACTCCATGTGGCGGCGGATGAGGTCGACCGCCTGCAGGATCCGGTCCTCATCCCCGTGATGTTGGAAGATATGAATGAGAAACCACATGGCTTCGATTGCATGGCCCGGCACGACGGCGCGGCCCTGGGGCGTGTCCAGCGGGCGATTATCGAGACCCACGTACTCATAGATGAGACCCAGTTCCGGCTGCAGAAACGCGTCCAGGATTTCGTTGGCATGGCGGAGGCCAGCGCCCAGGATGTCGGGATCGTCCAGCAGCCGGCCCAGTTCGTGAAAGGCCAGCGAGAAGATCATGGAGATGCCGTGGGCTTTGGCGCCTTCGGGGATGGGATAGGGCGCACTGGCGTAGGATCCGGGTCGACTCAAGCGCGTCTGGACGTTCGAATAGGTGGCCAGGGCCAGCGAAAGGACGTCGGGATCGCCCGTAGCGCGGGCAAATTCCGTCAGGCCCAGGAGGGCGAAGCCGTCGGCGTAGATGCTGGTTGCGCCTTCCAGCACGCGCCCTTCCCGATCGACGGCGAAGACCCAGCGACCGGCTTTGTCACGGCCGTGATCCCGGGCGAAGCGGTAGATCTGCCGGGCCGTTTCCAGCCATTCCGGCCTGGGTTCGATGTGATTATAAAGCGCGGCAAAAGTCCAGACGGCCCGCAATTGGGACCACATATATTTGTTGGTGCTGAGCACTTCGCCCTGGTCCGAAATGCAGGTGAGGATACCGCCTTGTTCCCGGTCGATGGCGTGTTGGAGCCAGAAGGGGACGACGCGTTCCAGCAGTTCGCTACGATAGATGGCCAGAAGATCGATGAAGCGGGCGTCGATCTTCATGATTTGCCCAACATGTGGTCCATGACCCAACTGGTGCGTGCGCCGCTCACGCCCGTGCTGGGGCAGCGGCCTGCACCCAGTATATCGTCCACGACGGTCTGGATCAGGGGTTGTTGGATATGCCGCGGGTTGGCGATGGCGAAATGGGTCGTACCGTCCGGCGTGGTGAGTTCGACGGGATCCTCGCCAAAGGTACTGAAGGTGATCTTGCCCCTGTCCCCCACGATTTCCGTGCGATCCAGGTTGTCAAACGCGGTGAAGCACCAGACGCCCGAACCTTGAACGCCCGATTCGAAGGCAAAGGCCCCGCTGACGATATCCTCGGCCGGGAAGTGACCGGCCTGGTTGGCGGCCATGCCCTGCACCGTGGCAATCGGCCCCAGGGCGAAGTCGAGGAAGTCGAGCTGATGCGCGGCCAAATCCACAAAGCGCCCGCCGCCCGCAATCTCCGGCAGGACGCGCCAGGGCAGGTTGGCGGGATCTAGCTCGTCCGCGCGGAGCGGCTGGTAAAAGGTGATGGCGACGCAGCGCACCGTGCCGATTGCGCCCCTCTCCAGCAACTCCTTGATCTTCAGAAAGCGAGGGAGCGCCCGCCGATAGTAGGCCACGAAGAGCGGCACGCCCGCACTTGCACACGCCTCGATCATCGCCTGACATTCGGCGTAATCAAGGGCCATGGGCTTCTCGACATAGACCGGCTTGCCCGCCCGCGCGGCCCGCAGCGCATATTCCTTGTGGGAGGACGGCGGCGTTGCCACGTAGATCGCATCCACGTTGGGATCGGCGATGAGCGCATCGGCGTCATCGTACCAGGCCGCCACGCCGTGGCGTTCGGCATAGTCACGGGCCAGGGCACCGTTGCGCCGCATGACGGCCGTGAGGCTCGAATTCCGGGCCAGCTGGAAACCCGGCCCGCTCTTCACTTCGGTCACGTCGCCGCAGCCGATGATGCCCCAACGAATGTGACTCATGATTGCTGCAACTCCTGGGCCCAGACCTGGGCCTGATCCCAGCTCTGGGCAATGCGTTTGTGGACCACACCCGTGGTGATGTCGTCGAACTCGGGCGGCAGGTCGCCATCCCAGAGCAGACAGATCTTGTGCGGAAGGGCCGCGGCATAACGGGCGCGGAAATCCTGCATCTCCGGGTTGCCGAAGTTGATCCCGGTGACGCCCGGCGTGGTGACCATCTGCGCGTAGAACTGGTCGCCCTTGCCGCAGAAATGGAGCAAGCCGCCGTGGGTGGCCTGATAGGCCCGGGCATTGTAGGGCTTGACAAACTCGCCGTACATCTTGCCCGAGATCATGACGGCCGAGTCGTCCGAGGCCCGGCCGCCCCCCTCGATGCGATAGGAGAAGGAGTAGCCCACCTCTTCCGGCTCACCCATGAGGCGTTTGTGATGGGCGATAACGGCGAGATAGAGGTCGGTGGAAAACTCGACCAGCCGATGGACAGCTTCCGGACGTTGAATGACGGCATAATAGACCTGGGTGCCGGCAATGTTGACCGCCGTGTTAAAGGGGCCCTGGGCGTCGGGGCAGCCGATGCGCACGGTCCGGCTCAGATTGGGATAGGCGGCCAGCGTATCCCGGAAGTATTGCTCGGTCTCCCAGACCCGGGCGCCGATGCCGCTGTTCATGTCGGGCAGGCCCCGGTCGATGGCCGCCTCGACCTCTTCCATGGTGCTGAAGGCTTCGGCCCAGGGCATGTTCTCCTGATCCTGCCAGACTTCACAGCCGACCATGGAGGCCAGCACGACCAGGCCGTAGTTGGACCGGATGGTAAAGGCCCGGTCATCCCGCAGCAGCGCCCCCTCATATGCCCGGGCCAACTCATAGATCAACATCTTGGCCGGATCGCGGTAGGCCTCGCTGTAGGGGATCTGCGGCCAACCGGGCGGGAAGTCGTACTGCTTGTGGCCCCAGTCATCGCGCACTGTCACGATGGTGGGCCGGCGGTCGACCGGTTCATAGCGCCAGGCCGCAGCCTGACGCGCCTCGGCCGCGGCCACGTGGTCTACATCGACCAGGGCATCCAACTTGTCCAGATAGGGTGTGGGATCGAAGGTCATATGCTCTCTGTTCCTGTCATCGACGCGTATCGTTCGCGCCCGACGCGCCCGCTATTGCTTGCCGATGCCGGTCAACTCCAACTCATGGGCCCTGTGACAGCGGACATAG
>CAYZLP010000718.1:0-3308 GCA_964478635.1 uncultured Caldilineaceae bacterium | reverse complement strand
CCGTTGGCCCCATGAAACGGCGCACCTTCAACCAGTATGACTGGCGTGCCGGCTCCGATTTCGGCGCCGCCTTCAGCCGGCGCCATTGCCTGAGGCGCAGAGATTGGCTGGCAAGCGCTGAGGACTAACAGGATTCCTAGCGATGCCAGCATGAGCCACTTTATGCCACGCATATCTATCTCCTTTCCATTCCATCTCTACATACCCACTCACAAACGGCACTCTTCCAGCATATGCGCTCGTTTGCTACAGATTGGTTACGCGATCAAGGATTTGGATAGATTCAGGCAGTCAACCGTGTGTCTAACTCGAGAGTTCACGCAATTTTTGGCATTACCTCGCCACCAATCAAATATTCTGGCCGCCAGCCTAACTGCCGGCGGACAGCCGCCAACCGCATGACCGCAATCGGACCAGCCGCATTCAGGCTGTCAACACAAAGCGGAGCACGACAGGTTCATTCCTGTTGTGCTCCGCTTTTTCGTTTTCCGCACCGATACCGATGGTAATCGAAGTATGTGACAGCAATCACAATGTTGACGGAGTATATTTCCGAGAATATAATTGTTGCGCACAACGTAACATAATCTGTACCATCGGCATATCTGCTCTATACACCGCTCGTCTAGCGCTTTCTCCACAGCTTCACCAATTCGTAGCCTTCCAAGATTGTCGTAGTAGATGCTTCGATATTCCGTAGTTAACTGTAGTTCTTCCTAGTCTTGCATGGAAAAAACAACCTCTTTCGCGTGCTTTCCATGTCTCAAGTTGATGTCACGTCCACCAGTTGGCATTTGGCACAAATTCGTTGCTCGTTGAGCAAAGGAACCCCAACCCATGACAGGTGAACTCACATTTCATCGCGTTCAGACCTTGGTGCATAACGGCATTGTGATGGTCTTCGGAGAGTCGCGTGATGCGCACAAACTCTGGTACAAAGTCATGGACCTGGAGCAGACGGCGGATGTCGATCAGCCCAACGCATGGGATGACAATACGCGCTGGACCGACTGGATGGAAGTGCCATTTCCAGATGAATTGCGCGTTTTGGGCATGAGCTTGTTGACTGTGCGCAAAACATTGCACAGCGACGCGCTACGCGGATGGCAAGTCTTGAGCGATGGCGACGATCTCTACTTATTCCGCGCCCTCGACCTGGCCGCGATGCGTTCTGACGACGAAAAAGGCACTGGAGACAGGGGCGCTACAACTATTCGCGTCTATGCCAACCGCTATCTCCTCCTGCGGGACAAAAGCCCGGCAGGAGGCAGCAATCGCAACGTAGGCGGCAAGGAGATTACGGTTCCTCAGCTGAAGATCCGCAGCGAAGCGCGCTATCGGCGCAGCGGCTTGAAGGAGACTCCGGCCAGCGATCTGGATGGTCAGGGTTTTCTCAACATGAACAACGAGCTGTTTCTGGAGCCGACCATGGAATTCTTCATGATCGCCCCGCTCGAGGGTCTCTTCACGGTCGTGTTGACCCCCTCTGCCATCCCCGGACGGAAACGCTGGCAGTTCATCTGGAAAGCCACAGCCGATCGGCTGGCCACGCTCTCCCTGCTGCGCGACGAAGACGGATGGGCAGACTTGGCGGAAAAACACAATCAGTTCAATACCCCCGTGGCGTCATCTCGCATGCAGCCGGATCAGTTGGTGACGGTTCAGCATGTTTCCTCATCCAGTGGGGAGTCCTACGGCGTTCTGGAGTTGATCGGCCGCCCCGACACCATTCTCTTCCGCAGCCAAGAGGAGTCGAGTGGCTTTGCCGGCAACAAAGAGCAGATGGTAAGTCCGGAGCGTCTGCTCTTTGCCGGCCGATTTAAGGCAAATTCGGTTGAACGTCTCGTCGTACTCGATTTTGCGCTTGACGACGAGGGCGCAGCCCTCATTCCAGGCGAAGTGATCATCAATACCGTCGACTTCGCGCGCACGGCGCTGCACTTGAATGGCAAAACGGATCGTGTCGAAATGCCCGATGCGGTGCCAAGCATCAATGGCCAGATGAGTTTGCAGGCATGGATTCGCCACAATAGCGGCGCAGGCACGCTGCTGCACCGTGGATATGATCCCGCTGCCGCCGAGCCAACCAGCGGATTTGCGCTGCAGTGGCTTCCAGACGAGCAGAAGATCGTGGCAACGCTGCTTGTGCAACCTGAATCAAGCAGTAGTGGTTCCGAAGCCGAACATGAGGAGAACGGCGTAGAGGCAGCGAACCCCGCTGCGACAGAAGCACCCGTCGGATTCGAAAAAATCGAGGTCATTGCACCTGTACCAACGTCTCACACTTGGCATCATGTGGCATTGGTCGTACGCAATCGAACCGATCATACCACCTTTCCAGCTGAGGGTTCCGGCAATGGGGACCCTACAACAATGTCCACTACAGAATTCGAGGCTTGTTTATATGTCGATGGCCGGGCGCCTCAATCCGGGTCAGACGCAGTACGTAGGCTGCCTGCGGGGCTGATGGCCGATGGCAAACTGTTCGTCGGCGAGGCGCCAGCCAACCGTGGAGGTAATGCTCAGATATCCGATGATGAAAATTGGCTCGATTTTGAGATCGACCAGATTGTACTGTGGGATGACGGCCGCGCCCCCTCGCCCGACACGATTTACACGGAGTTGAACGGCGTCCAAGGCATCGACGAACGCCTCCTGGGCTGTTGGCAGATGAATGACGGCCATGACGGCACGCCGGAAACGACGACCGACTATTCCGGTCGCGGCAATGGGGCGACGCTTTTTGGCGTTGACCACGTCAATCAGACCGCGCCGTTATTCCCGTCGTCTGTGCAGAATATCGAGGCGTCACTTGGCGGTCTTTCCGTTGGCATGGGACTAATCGAACCGCCACAGGCAGGCGGGTCAGATAGCAACGTACTGGAAGATCCCCGGCTGCACTTGAGCGCTGATGGTCTGATCCATCTTTATACCGTGGCCGGCACAGATAAAGACAAAGAATTGGCAGTTCTCCAATATGATACAACCAGCACGCGTCCCCAGTTTTCTCTGGCGTGGCTGGCGGCGGCCACAGACAGTGAAATGCCGGATCGAAGCGGAGAGCTGATACTCACGGCGCGCGTGGCGGGGCCACTTCTGAATCGAACGGTCGTGACTTTTGAGCAGATGGCGTCCGGCACATACGAGCTGAAAATCGAAAACAAGTTCACCGGGCTCATAGAAGTCTGGAAAGAGCTGCCCAATGAACTGCAAGCCCTGATCGCGATCCTCAATGGACAAGCGAGCGCTGATCCACTGGATAGGCCCGATGCCGGCCCAAGGGAGGATACTGCGCCAGCGAAGAAACC
>CAYZLP010000717.1:0-3310 GCA_964478635.1 uncultured Caldilineaceae bacterium | reverse complement strand
TAGATCTTCCGCCAACCATCCATTTCTCATCAACAAGCGGAGGAGTATTATGTCAAGCAAACTTCGGATTGGCGTATTCTTGTTCTTGTTGTGTGCCCTGCTTCTGTCCTTGAGCGGTGGATCGGTCCAGGCCCAGACCATGGAACCCGTTGCGCCCAATGCCTGCGAGGACGGCGCGCAGGCTTCGGGCGCGGTCTATCGCATCTGCATGCCGGCCGCCTGGAACGGCACGCTCGTCGTTTTTCTCCACGGCTACGTCCCCCCCACCGAACCGGTCGGCATTCCCGAAGATCAGGTAAAACCGCCGGACTCATCTATCTCGATTGATCAGTTCTTCACGGCCCAGGGTTACGCATTTGTCATGTCGAGTTATCGCACCAATGGATTGTCGGTGCAGCCGGCCATGGCCGATACCATTGATGCGCTGCAGATCTTCACCCGGCTGCAGGGCGAACCCGATGAAACTGTGCTCTTCGGTACGTCAGACGGCGGACTTGTGGCCACGCTCATGCTGGAAAGATATCCCCAGATCTTCCGCGGCGGCTTGGGCCTTTGCGGTCCATACGGCAGCTTCACCGACCAGGTCGACTACTTCGGCGACTTCCGCGTGCTCTTCGACTATTTCTTTCCAGAAGTCGAGATTCCCAACTCGCCCATCGACATCGCGCCTGAAGTGCTCGCCGACTGGGAGACCTTCTACGCCGCGGAGATCGAGCCGGTTGTCACCAATCCCGACAACGCCGATCGGGTGGCGCAGCTTCTTGCCACGGCCGGTGCGGCCTTCGATCCCAGCGACGTGGCAGCCAGCTCGGAAAGCACCATCAATCGGCTGCTCTGGTATAACGTCTTCGCCACCAACGACAGCATCGCCAAGTTCGACGGCCAACCCTTCGACAACGTCGGCCGCGTATACAGCGGTTCAACCGACGACACCGCGCTCAATGACGGCGTCGTCCGCTACGCAGCCGACCCGACCGTGCGCACGCTCATGGCCAGCGACTACGAGAGCACCGGCTTCCTGCGCGTGCCCTTTCTGACGATGCATGCGGTACTCGATCCGACGGTTCCCTATTCCCAGGCCGAAACCTACGCGACCAAAGTCGCCAATGCCGGCAGCAGTGCGTTCTACCAACATGTCCAGGTGCCCAACGTCTACGGACACTGCAATTTCAGTCAAGCCAATTTGTTCGCTGCGTTCCAGGCCTTCAACGCCATGCTCGAAGCCATTCCGCCCTTCGACGCGCCGAGGACTTATCTGCCGCTTGTGGTCACGGCAGAATAGGATAGACCGCGGATAACGCGGATCTAGCGGATTTTCGCTGATTCTTATCCAGGGAGGGAATCGGTGAGAATCCGCCAAATCTGGCAAATCCGCGGTCCATGATGCGGTTTATAGCAATGGAATGGCGGTGTAGTTGTCGGGGATGAAGAGGCTGCCTTCGGTGACGCCTTGCGGGGCAATGGCAGCAAGGCGGCTTTCCAGTTCGCCGGCGGAGAGTTCCCCGCTGAGTGCGGCGCGGAAGGCGCGGGCGACCCGGCGGACCTCTTCGCTCGTCTCATGCGCGAATTCAAGGCGATAGTGGACGATACCGGCTTGCATGAGGCGGGGTAAATGCGGCGCTGCGCTCTGGGCTTCCGCGCCGAACACCGTGTTTCGGCAGCCCACATCCGCCAGGACGGGATGCGCGCGCCCGCTGACGTCGCGCAGCGCGACCTTGTGGCTTTCGCAGGGGTGGCCGCAATCCTTGTAGCTTGTTCCGGTGGAGAGAAAGCGGCAAAAGACGCAGTGTTCGGTATGGAAGACGGGTAAGTGCTGGTAGGCGACCACTTCAAGCCGTTCCCCGCCAACGGCTTCTGCCAGACCGGCCACCTGGGCTGCGTTCAGGTCGTGGGTCGGCGTGATGCGGGTCAGGCCCAAATCCAGAAAGGTTTCAGCCGTGACTGCGTTGGCCGTGTTGAGGCTGAAATCCCCGATCAGGGGCGGATGATCCGTCGCGTGCAGGCCCTGCAGCAGCCCGCCCGAACGCACGAGGATGGAACAGCCCAGGCGCAGGAGGAAGTTGACGACCCGCTGCTCGCTGGGTTTGAGAATGCGCGGGCTCGCCACCCGCACCTCAATGCCCGCATTCTGCACCGCCTCCACCGAGGGCCGCAAACCATACAGTTCCAGGTAATCGAGGGTGATGCTGTCCGGTTTCACCTCCAGAGCTGCCGCCAGCTGTTCGGGCGTGCGCACCAGCAGATGGAGTCGGGGTGTGCAATCCGCCGGCGCAACGGGAGAGACGGCAGCAGCTTGTTTGCTGCGCACGACGCCAAGCGCCGAACTGGGTTCGGCAATCGCGCCGGCAGGCGGCGCACTCTGCAGGGCAGCCAGGGCCTCAACTGCAGCGCGGCGCAGCTGGTTGAGCAATGAGCTGGGCGCAAAGGGCGCCCCCGCGACTTCCAGCTCCAAATCGGCCAGCGCATACGGCGTGTTACCCAGTCGCCCCAGCTGATCGCGTAAATAAGGCTCATCCAGCATACGTTTACGGGCGGTCAGCAAGGGATCGGTTGATGCAATGGTCGCTCGCACTTCGGGCGCATTGATGACCGACCAGGTGAGAACCAGGGGTTCTCCTTCTCGGGCCAGAACCTGGACCCGGACGGGCTGTTTGGCCACCGGTGCGGCGGCCTCGGTCCAGGGCTTTGCCGCCCGATCGACCTCCGGATCGTGGGTGCGCCAGAGCAGATCGCCGGGCCGGATCCGGTTGAAGTCGATCGCCCGGTTGCCGAAACGCACCTCCAGTCGTCCGCCCTTGCGCGTGAGGACTTCGTAGACGCGACCGCCTTCTTCCCGCTCTTCGGGGCTGCGCCGATCGGCCGCATCGAAGACGACGCCGTCCCCCGGTTTCAGCGGCATGGGTGCGGCATGGGGATCGGGCGCAATACACACGCTGCGATCCGTCACTTCGACCACCTTGCCCATGCAGACGCCCCGGTGGCGCGGCGCCCGGCCGTTCACGACCGTCTGATGATTGACGCCGCTGATGAAGTGGGGACCCAGCCCACGGGAGTAGACCTGCTCCAGCCGCAGCTCCTCTTGGGGCGTGATGCTTAGCTCGCGTCCGGCCCAGGCTTCGTCAACGGCCTGGCGGTAGGCTTGGGTGGTGAGCGCAACGTAATTCGCGTCTTTGTAACGGCCCTCAATCTTCAGCGCGGAGACGCCAAGCTGCACGATCTCCGGCAACTGCTGCAGGGCATAGAGATCGCCCGGCGAAAGCAAGTAGCGGGCGTCGCCGAGGGGCGTTGGCACATCATCGACAATCAGATC
>CAYZLP010000716.1:0-3312 GCA_964478635.1 uncultured Caldilineaceae bacterium | reverse complement strand
CGTTTTTCCGCGCCAGGATCTCTGCGTCATTGGTGGATCGGAGGTCATCGGCGCCGACGCACGAGTCGATCCCGCGGTCGTCGATCGCATCCGCACGCGTGCGCTCCGGCTCGCGCCCGATCTGGCCAAAGCTACGCTGTTGCCTCCCTATGTGGGTTTGCGCCCGGGTCGGACTGAGGTGCGCCTCGCGGCAGAGTCGGCGCCGGAAGGGATGCGGCTCATTCATAATTACGGGCACGGCGGTGCGGGTTTCACCCTCTGCTGGGGCTGCGCCGAGGAAGCGTTGGGTCTTGTAGCCCAGGCAATCGCACAACCGTGACCGAACCAAGGACAAAAGTTTTGGTGAACGACCTCACCACGGAAGAGTCCTATCTATCTCGTTTATTCAGTCGGGTATACACCGTGCCGATTTGGCTGCGGATCGCGGCTGCATTGTTCCTGTTGGGCCTGCCTTTCCTGCTGGCTTTCGCTTTCGACGACCTTGCGACTTTCCTGCAAAGCAACGCCTGGCGCGTCACCCTTGTGGAGCCGGTGGTGATCATCTACATTTTTCTGATCGGGCCCGTTTTCCGCGCCAATGAGCTCCGGCTGGTGCATGAACTGCGCCCGGTGGTGCAGGTGGAGGATGCGCGCTATGCCGAAATTGTAACCCAGTCGACCCACGGCGATGATCGGATGGAGTTTGGTGCCCTTCTGGTGGGGCTGGGCTTCGGCTATCTGGTCGATGGTCCTCAAAACTGGGGGTCGGAAATGCCGTGGCCCTTGGGCGTTTACATGCTCATCACCGCCATGGCCATGTACGGACTGCTGGCATGGGTGATCGTTTCCTCTATTTCCAGCTCGCGGCTGGTGGCGAATTTGCTGCGGGAGCCTTTGGACGTAGACATCTTCGACATTCGCCCCTTCGAGCCTATCGGCCGTCAGAGTCTCATGTTGTCGCTCTCGTTTATCGTCGGCATCACCATCAGTCTGCTTTTTCTGACTTCGCGCGAGGCCATGACCAACCCATGGAATCTCGCCTTCTATGCCATATTGCTGCTGGTGGCAGTTCTGCTTTTCTTTCTCAACATGCGTCCGACCCACGGTGTCCTGGCAGGCGTCAAAGCCGAGGAGACGGCGAGTGCCGAAGTCCAGATCAGCCGCCTGTACCGGCAGCTGCGCGACCAGGCCGGTGACACGGCCGCAGCGGAAGGTGCGGCCGCAGCCTCTGCCACGGCCCAGGAACTCAACGCCTGGCTGGCGATGGAGGCCCGGCTCAAGGCGACGCGTAGCTGGCCCTACAACACGGAAATGTTGCGTGCGCTAACCGTTTCCGTGCTGACGCCCATCGCCATCGGCCTGGCCCGCTTCGCCGCCGCCATGCTGCAAAACTAACCGTTGTGCCAATCAGCAACGAAGGGCTACATTGTCACATTATTTGAACTTCGTACATTCCTCCAGTGCGAAAACCGGCGGGAATGTACGAAGTCCAAGTGAGGTCTCTGTCAGATTGGAACAGACAACCTTGAGACACTTCCCTAACCCAACTGGACGGCACGAATTCGCCGGCGATCCGCTCAGCGTGACAATTACGTCGCTGGCCGCAATTACACCCAACAGCAATCGACAATCAACCATCGACAATTGACCATCCCAAAGGACTCCCATGACCCGCAGCCGTGAAATCCACCTCAAATCTCGTCCCGTCGGCATGCCTGAACCCGTCAACTTCGCCCTGGTCGAAGTTGACCTGCCCGCGCCCCAACCAGGCCAGGTGTTGGTGCGCAATCGTTACCTCTCGGTCGATCCCTATATGCGCGGGCGAATGGTCGATCGCAAGAGCTACGTACCGCCCTTTCAGCTCGATGAGGCCATGACCGGCGGCGCGATTGGCGAAGTCATCGAATCCAACGACGGGCCGTTTCCCGTCGGCGCCTTTGTCCAGAGCATGCAAGGCTGGCGCGAATATTTCGTCAGTAGCGGCAAGGGGCTCAGCCCCGTTGATCCCCAACTCGCATCCTTACCCGCCTATTTGGGCGTCATGGGCATGCCCGGACTGACGGCCTACGTGGGCCTTCTCGATGTCGGCCAACCCAAGGCTGGCGAAACGGTCTATGTCTCCGGCGCGGCGGGCGCGGTGGGCTCCATCGTCTGCCAGATCGCCAAACTCAAGGGCTGCCGCGTGGTGGGCAGCGCCGGTTCCGATGCCAAAGTCGACTGGCTGCGCAATACGGCCGGCGTCGACGGAGCCTTTAACTACAAGACTTTGCCCGTGCCGGCGGGTCTGGCCAGGCACTGCCCCGACGGCATTGACGTCTATTTCGACAATGTGGGTGGCGATCATCTAGAGGCTGCCATTGGCCGCATGAACAATTTCGGCCGCATTGCAGCTTGCGGATCGATTGCCCAGTACAATGCCACCGAACCGGTCTCCGGTCCCCGCAACTTGAGTTTGATGTTCGTCAAGCGCCTGACCATGCGCGGCTTCATCGTCTCCGATCACGGCGATCGCATGCCCGACTTCTACCGCGACATGAGCCAGTGGATCGCGGCCGGACAGGTCAAATGGGAAGAGACGATCTACCAAGGCATTGAGAATGCCGTCCCGGCTTTCCTCGGCCTCTTCACCGGCGAGAATCTGGGGAAGATGATTGTTGAACTCTAGATCATGGCACGAATTGTGGTATCCGGACTCATCAATATCGAAACGACGCTGCGGATTGACGACTTTCCGCTGGCATACAACCCGGTCAACTATCCCTTTTTCGGCGTCGGCTCGACCGTCTCCGGCGTGGGTTACAACGTGGCCAAAGCCTTGACGATCCTGGGCAACCAGGTGCGCTTCTGCTCCCTGATCGGGCGGGACTTGGCCGGCGGGCAGGTGCGCGCGGCCCTTGCTGCGAACGAAATCGACGATCGCCATGTCCTGGCCGAACTGAACGAAACCGCCCAGTCGGTGATCCTCTATGATCCGGCGGGACGCCGCCAGATCCACACCGATCTCAAAGACGTACAGGAGCGAATCTACCCGCCCCAACGCTTTGCCCGGGCCCTGCAGGGCTGCGACTTGGCCGCCCTCTGCAACGTCAATTTCTCTCGGCCCCTGCTGGCCCAGGCCCGGGAGGCGGGCGTGCCAATCGCTACCGATGTCCACGCTATCCACGATCTGGAGGACCCATACAACGCCGACTTCATGGCCGCGGCCGACATCCTCTTCATGAGCGACGATCTCTTGCCCACGCTACCTGAAGAGTGGGCGGAAGCCGTGGTTGCGCGCTACCGGCCCCGCATTCTGGTCATCGGTCTGGGCGCGGCCGGCGCGCTCCTGGCCGT
>CAYZLP010000715.1:0-3314 GCA_964478635.1 uncultured Caldilineaceae bacterium | reverse complement strand
GTCGAAATCTGTGGGACGGTGATGCTGCGCTTCTCGGCAACACTGGATGGTAATCGCAATAGTAACTGGTTCCTCGACGATATCCGACTTTGTAGCAAGAGAGAAAAAGCCGCTGAAGAGTTCCAGTGTAAGTCACAATAGATCGAGTCTCTTGTATGACAGATGGTAGTGCCAGGAGTACACAACTCGGCCAACGCTATATCATCCTCGACCAGCTCGGGCAGGGCGGCATGGGGGCCGTCTACCTGGCCGAGGATACGCGCCTGCCCGGGCGCATGGTGGCCATCAAGGAGAATCTGAACACGGCCAAGGACGCCCAGGTCCAGTTCCAGCGCGAGGCCGTGATCCTGGCCCGGCTGCGCCACCCCAACCTGACGCCCGTGACCGACTACTTCATCGAGCCGTCGGGCCAGCAATATCTGGTCATGGACTATATCGGCGGCCACGATCTGCGCGTCCGCCTCATGCAGGACGGACCCCTGACCGAGGAGGAGGCCCTGACCTGCGTCCAGCAAATCATGCGCGCGCTCCACTACATGCACACCTGGCGCGACCCCCAAACCGACGCGATCACGTCCATCATCCACCGGGACGTCAAGCCGGCCAACATCAAGCAGATGGGGGACGGTCGCTACGTGCTGGTCGACTTCGGCATTGCCAAGTTCGCGGGCGGCGAGGACACGGTGCTCAGCGCCCGCGCGCTCACGCCCGGTTACGCCTCCATCGAGCAGTACCACGGCGGCACCGACGCCCGCTCCGACGTCTACTCCCTGGGCGCGACGCTCTTTTCCCTGCTCACGGCCAAGGCCCCGCCCAGCGCCACCAGCATGGCCTCAGGCGCGCCCCTGCCGCCGGTGCGGGTCTTCGTAGACGCCATTTCCGGCCACTGCGAAGCCGTGGTCAGCCGGGCCATGGCCCTCAAGCCGGCGGACCGCTACCAGAGCATGTCGGAAATGCACGCGGCCCTCTTCGGTGCACCCCTGACCACGCCCGTCGCCGCCGCAACCGGGACGGGCGTCGCCGTCGTGGCCGCCCGCAAGACCGAGCAAATGCAGCGCCGCAAGCGTCAGGGGATCTGGGTTGGCGCAGGTGCGGGTCTGGCCGCGCTGGCCCTCTTGGGCATCCTCTGGCTGGGTCCTTTTGGGAACGGCGCGGCCGCACCGCCCAGCGCGACCTCGGTCGCGTTGGCGGCAGGCGGGGAGCAGTCCGGCGCCGCAGACGAGGGCCTGGGCGGCTCCGGCGCATCCGGCATGGCGATTACCGGCGCGCTGGCGATCACCGCCACCCGTACCGCCGTGCTTAGTCCTGATTCGACGGTGACGCTCCGGCCCGATCCGACCGCTACCGCCACGGTTCTGCCGTCGTCCACAGAGAGTCCTACAGCGAGTCCCACCGAAACGGCCACAGAGGCCGCTACTGAGACTGCCACTGCCATGGCCACGGCCACGCCGAGCGCCACGGCCAGTCCCTCGCCGTCGTCGACCGTCACCCGGGCGCCGACCTCCACGCCCTTGAGCCGCAGCGCTCCAGCCGCGCTGCAGCCCACGGCGACCGCGACGGAGACAGCGACCCCAATCGCGACGGCGACTCGTACCGCAACGGCCACGGCCCGGCCGACGGCCACGCCCACGTCGACCGCGACAGCCTCGCCGACGGCCACCGACCGGCCCACCAGCACGCCGCTGCCCACGGCTACGCCCACATCCGAGCCGACGGCCACCGCCACGTTGACGGCAACACCTACGGCCACGCCGACCCGCCGGATCACCAGCACGCCCTTACCGACCGCGACCCGGACGCCGACCCGCACCCCCACCCGGACGCCAACTGCGACGGCGCTGCCGACCCGGACGCCCCTGCCGACCTTCACGCCGACGCCGGCCGCCACGGCAACGGTCACGCCCGTGCCCGTGCCCCAGGGCCAGGTGAGCCTCCTTGCGCCCGAATCGGGCGCGTCTTTGGACGGCAACAACCGCCAGACCTTTGCCTGGAGTGCGCTCAGCAGCCTGCCGGCCAACCTGCTCTACGAACTGGTCTTCTGGCGACCCGGCGGCGACGGCCTACGCGACGGTCGCAGCCCTGTGGGTGGCGGGACGGCCACCTCGGTTCTGGTCGACCTGGATGCTGCCGATTCGGTCTTGGGCGACGTAGTCGATCCGGGCCACGACGTCTGCTGGGGCGTACGTTTGTGGGATACGAGCGCAAATCGGGCGGTGCGCATGGCGAGTGAGGGGTGTCGGAGTTTTCTCTACGCTAGCGGTGGTTCAGGCGGTGGCGGCAGCAGTTCAAGCGGAGGCGGCAGTTCGCCGCCGAGTGGAGGAAGATAATCGTGCAACAATCCGGTACCGGCCTTGACGCCATGCGTCGCCCACGTTTGCGTGGGATGGTATTGATAAGTGTCGGGTTCGTGATCGCCTTTACAGGTTTCGGTCTGCAATTCCGCCAGGCTGCTGCTGCGCCGTACGATGTATCGTCTGCTGTTGATGGTCTTATACCCATAGAAGGAGTCCGGGATATCGTAGCAGGTATAGGACATACATGCATACTGACGATGGATGGTGGCGTCAAATGTTGGGGTGATAATTCTTATGGTCAGTTGGGAGATGGCACTCGGCAAAACCGAAGGTCGCCAGTTTCAGTGATTGGGTTGAGCAGGGACGTCGTGTCTTTAAGTGCAGGTCGCGATCATACCTGTGCCTTGAAGAGTATGGGTATCATCGCCTGCTGGGGTAAGAACGCTGATGGACAGTTGGGCGACAATACGTGGCAAGATCAAACCGAACCAACGGATGTTGTCGGATTTGAGGGTGTTCCAACCTCTGTGAGTGCCGGTGGGGAACATACCTGTGCATTGAGCTCATCTGGGATCGTGAAGTGTTGGGGCCAGAATGGGGACGGTCAACTTGGAGACAGCACTTGGCAAGATCACAATACTGCCGTAGCTGTCGTTGGTTTGGCGGATCGAGTAGAGGCGATAGATTCAGGCGGAGAGCATACTTGTGCGCTGACATCACGCGGGCTGGTTAAGTGCTGGGGTTCGAATAACGTCGGGCAACTGGGAGATGGCACGTGGCAGGGCCAGAACATCCCGGTCGACGTCATTGGTTTAGAAGGAATCGTTACAGGCGTTCATGCCGGAGATTCACATACATGTGCGGTATTCTTGGAGGGCATTGCCTGCTGGGGCTGGAATTTTGATGGCCAGATAGGCGATGGTTCGAGAACGGATCGGAATTTGCCCGTCAATGTGCTTAATATGGGTGGCGTAATAGCTGTTGCATTGGGTCGCTATCATTCATGCGCACTAACGGACG
>CAYZLP010000714.1:0-3316 GCA_964478635.1 uncultured Caldilineaceae bacterium | reverse complement strand
GGCTTGGATCAAGAACACAGTCTCGAAGAGAACAGTCACAGGGCCATGGCCGCAAGAGCGAGGCGCGCCGCGCAAGGCGCTTGACCAGGGCGACACGTGCTGATACACGGTGCAAGATGGCAGGAACCCGAATCTCAGTTTCTCCTAATATCTGCAACGGTCGCCCCGTCGTCGCTGGTACGCGCATAACGGTACAGACTATCCTGGAATTTTTGGGGGCCGGTAATGCCATCGAGGATGTGTTGGCGGAATACCCCGACCTCACGCTGGAAGATGTCGATGCCTGCATCCAATTCAGCCCCACCGATTCGAGGCACGCATGGCCACCGCCGAACAGCTCAAGTCGCTGATTCGCTCACATCTGGATAACGATCAGGAGCGTTTCTATACCGTCGCCCTCCAACTGGCCGCACATGAGGCGCGGCTGGGTCACGACGCGGTCGCCGACGACATTCGCACCATGGTTGATAAGGCCAAAGCGAGCAGAATGCGCGTCATCCGCATCAATCGCGATCTGGACGATCTGGTCACTGCGTCGGAGTCACGCCTGCGGTTGGGGGACCTGATCGTTGCGCCTGAGATGCGCGCACGCATGCAGCGCATTTTGCGTGAATATCGCCACCAGACCAAGCTCAAAAAACATGGACTGAGCAATCGCCGCAAGATTCTTTTGACAGGTCCTCCTGGTACGGGAAAAACCATGACGGCCGCAGTGTTGGCCGGCGAATTGGGGTTGCCCCTCTATACGATTCTTGTGGATAAGCTGGTGACCAAGTATATGGGTGAAACGAGCGCCAAGCTGCGCCAGATTTTCGACGTCATCCGTGAACGACGGGGCGTCTATCTCTTTGACGAGTTCGACGCCATCGGCGCGGAGCGCAGCCGCGATGATGACGTGGGCGAAATGCGGCGCGTACTCAATGCGTTCCTTCAATTTATCGAGCAGGACGATTCGGACAGCCTGATCGTCGCCGCTACCAACAATCCGCGCATGCTCGATCAGGCGCTCTTCCGCCGCTTCGACGATGTGCTTCACTACCACCTGCCGACGAATGAGGCGATCGAACGACTGATCGAGAATCGCCTGGGATCGTTCGGCTGCACATTGTTGGACACGTCAAAGCTGGTAGATGAGGCCGCAGCGCTGAGTCATGCCGAAATTACCCAAGCATGCGATGACGCCATCAAAGAAGCGATTTTGTCGGATCGCGATGTTGTTACCGAAGAGTTGCTGCGATGCACGCTTCGCGAGCGGAGGCAAGCGTACCATAGTGCGTAATGTGTAAGATCAACCCCCACCCCGAAAGCGCAGGAACAACTGATGATGCCCCCGGCATTTGATCACATCTTTCTCAGAGCTTCCGGCCAACCGGTCCCCTATACCACGCCGACAAGGCGCGGCCCGCAACGCAACATTCCACAACGCAATCGTCAAGAACATGCTGAATGGCTGCAGCAACGGCTGATTCGAGCCCGTCGAACTGACCAAGAGAATATGCAGGCACGAAGGGCAGTCGCCTTGCCTGTGCGCGATGGGCTGTATCTGGAGTTCGAAAGCGCACCTGACTGCGCACTCACCTTAAAGAGCCTGGAAGATCGCCGCGCGCATATTCGGCTTGTCAACGTGCGCACGCTCACCGATGCCAAAGATGGCGCCCAGGAAGTTGTCCGCGCCACAGTCTACATTCCGAAAAGCAGAGAAAGTCACTTTCTGCAAAAGGTGCAGCAGTACGCCGAAGAGAACACGTCCACGAATAAGCCCAAGAATCAGCCCCTCATCGAGAGCATTGAGGATATCCGTTTGGCGGTTGTCGATGCCTTCTGGGTCGGGCCTCATGAGCTGATGCCTGAAAACGAACCCGTTTGGTGCGAGATTTGGCTGCGGGATGAAACGCCGGAAACGGAAACGTCATTCCGCACCGTCGCCCGCCGGCTTGACATCCTGCTGCAGGAACCTGTGTTGCGGTTCCCCGAAAGGCTGGTTCTCCTGGGATTGGTCAACCGTGAGCACTTGGCGCAACTCGTGGAGTCGAGTGATTCATTGGCCGAGTTTCGCCGTGCCAAGGAAACGGCGCGGTTCTTCCTGGAATTGGAGAATCGGGAGCAGACAGCCTGGGTTGAAAACCTGCGTGCCAGACTATCGGTCGTTGATGATCCACAAGCAGTGATCACCGTTTTGGATACAGGCGTCAACAACGGTCACGTGCTGCTGCAGCCAGTCCTCGCCGATGAAGACTGTCATGCAGTGGATCCGACCTGGGGTGTCACTGACCACCACGGGCACGGCACATTGATGAGTGGGGTGGCCGCCTATGGGGACTTGCAGGCTTGTCTGGAAGCCACCAGTCCCGTTCAACTCCAGCACGTGCTGGAATCGGTCAAGATTTTGCCGCCATACGGTACCAACGATCCGCAACTCTACGGTTACATCACGAACCAGGCGTTAAGCCGGGCGGAAATTGCGGCGCCCGATCGCCTGCGCATAGCCTGCCTGGCCGTAACGGCCAAAGACGGTGTCGACGGCGGGCGTCCATCGTCGTGGTCCGCTGCCATCGATCAGTTGACGTCGGGCTATGATGATGACATTCGCCGGCTATTTGTCGTCGCGGCGGGAAACGTCGACGCTGGAGCCTGGTCAACATATCCCCAGGGCAATCTGGATGCATCCATCCACGATCCGGGCCAATCCTGGAATGCGTTGACTGTTGGCGCATACACGGAAAAAGCGCGTGTCACCAATCCTGACTTGGTTGATCATGTCCCAGTGGCTGCGCCGGGAGGTCTCTCGCCATTTAGTTCAACGTCGCGGACTTGGGATGCAAAGCGCTGGCCCAGCAAGCCCGACATCGTGTTGGAAGGCGGCAATTTGCTGCAAGGTCCAGACGATTTCATCACCGAAGAGGACGACATCCGTCTGCTTTCCACCGGCCATCAGCCTACGCGCCGTCAACTTGAGTATCATTCCATGACCAGCGCGGCGACAGCACAGGCAGCATGGATGGCGGCGCAAATCCAGGCTGCTTATCCCCAGGCCTGGCCTGAAACAGTACGCGGTCTGCTGGTCCATTCAGCGCGGTGGACCGACGAGATGAAGCGTCAGTTTCTGTCGTCTGGGAATAAAACTGACTATGCCAATCTATTGCGCGTGTGCGGCTATGGAGTGCCCGATCTGGATCGGGCCGTCAACTGTTATCGGAATAGCCTCACGTTGATTGCACAGGAGGAGTTGCAGCCATTTGAAGTATCGCCTGAGCACGGCAGGCGCAGCCAGCGCACCAAAGAGATGCACTTACACAAGTTACCGTGGCCGCGCGAC
>CAYZLP010000713.1:0-3319 GCA_964478635.1 uncultured Caldilineaceae bacterium | reverse complement strand
TCGACCTTGCGCGAGGGCGAACAGTTCGCCAATGCGTTCTTCTCGTCCGATGAGAAGGTCGAAATTGCCCGCCTTCTCGACGCTTTCGGCGTTGAGTATCTGGAATTGACCTCACCCGCAGCTAGCCCCCAAAGCCGGGAGGATTGCGCCCGCATCGCCGCCCTCGGCCTCAATGCCAAGATCCTTACCCACGTACGCTGTCATATGGATGACGCCAAACTCGCCATCGACACCGGCGTGGACGGTATTGACGTCGTTTTTGGCACAAGCAGTTATCTCCGGGAATTCTCTCACGGCAAGGATATTGGCTATATTGTCGAGAGCGCAATCGAGGTGATCGAGTTCGTCAAGCGCCAAGGGTTGGAAGTACGCTTTAGCAGCGAAGACAGCTTTCGCAGTGATCTGGTCGATCTGCTTTCCATCTATCGGGCCGTAGACCAAATCGGCGTCGACCGGGTCGGCATCGCCGATACCGTCGGCGTCGCCCACCCCATGCAGGTCTATGAACTGGTGCGGACCCTGCGCGGCGTCGTGCATTGCGACATCGAGTTTCACGGCCACAACGACACGGGCTGTGCCATCGCCAATGCCTATGCCGCGCTCCAGGGCGGCGCCACCCACGTAGATACCTCTGTCCTGGGTATCGGCGAGCGGAACGGCATCACATCCCTGGGCGGTCTGGTCGCCCGCATGTATGCCCACGATCCGTCCGTCATCCGGGCCAGGTACAATCTTCCCTTACTGCGCGAGGTGGAGAATTACGTGGCAGGCCTAGTCGATGTCGACGTGCCGTTCAATAACTACATCACCGGCTTCACGGCCTTTACGCACAAGGCCGGCATACATGCCAAGGCGATTCTCAACAATCCCAGCACCTACGAGATTCTGGATCCGGCCGATTTCGGTCTAACCCGTTATATTCACGTTGCCCATCGCCTGACCGGCTGGAATGCCATCAAGGAGCGGGCAGAACAGTTGCAGCTGAATCTAAATGACGAAGAAATCAAGCGCATTACCGCACAGATCAAGGCCCTTGCCGACCAGAAAAAACTGAGCCTGGACGACGTCGATGTACTCCTACGTAGCTACCATAGCGAGATTACCGGTGTGGAAGCCGTCGAGCTTCCGGCCGGCGATTGACGCTGGAAAGGGAGGGTATCCGTGAACAAGCGCACCGCGCAGCCGAAAATTGAGCCGTGGCAGACCCGCTCCACCACGGAAGTCTTCAGCAACCGCTGGACCGGCGTCCTCATCGATGAGGTCGAACTGCCCGACGGGCGCCGCTACGAATATACGCGCCTGCGCCCGGCCGGCATCGGCGTGGGCGTTATTGGCTTTGACGGCAACGGACGCATCCTCCTGGAGCGGGAATACCGCCACGGCGTGGGCGAGGTCATCTGGCAGCTGCCGGGCGGCCTGGCCGACGCCGGCGAATCTCTCCAGGAGGCCGGGTTGCGCGAACTGCGCGAGGAGACCGGGTTTGCGCCGGCCGTGCTGGATGCGCGCAGCGTGCGCTATCTGGGCAGCGTTTGGGACAATCCCGCGCTGGGCGACGGCCTGAGTCACATCTTCGCGGCCTGGCAGCTGGAACAAGCCGGTGAACCGACGCGTGACGCAGCCGAAGCCGTCACCTTGCACTGGAAGCGCCCCTACTGGGTCAAGGAAGCCATCCGCTCAGGCGAAATCCGCGATCGGGTCGTGGTGGCCGCGGTTGCATATTTGATGATCGAGGGGTTGCTGTGACCGTCCGAATCGGCGTGGAGCGTCCCGATCATCCTGAAGTCGTCGCGCTCATCCGGGCCCTGGACGCCTATCAGCAAGCGCTCTATCCGCCGGAAAGCAACCACTTGCTCGACCTGGCTTCACTCGTTCGTCCAGAGGTGATCTTTTGCGTTGCCCGGATAGACGGCGCCGCGGTCGGCTGCGGCGCTGCGCTCCTGGCCTGCGATACAGCAGGCGAGCCTTATGGCGAAATCAAGCGCATGTATGTAGATCCGCGCCGGCGTGGGAACGGACTGGGTCGGGCGATCCTGGCCTTTCTGGAGGAAGAACTCATGCAGCGCAACGTGACCCTGGCTCGGCTGGAAACGGGGATCTACCAACCAGAGGCAATCGGTCTCTATGCGCGCATGGGGTATCGTCCAATCGGTCCCTTTGGCGACTATGGAGAGGATCCGTTGAGCCTCTTTTACGAAAAAGCCCTAGCCGTACAAGAGGAGTTCGTGCCATCATGAGCGCTGCGCTGCCGCAGACGTTTGCCCAGAAAGCAATGGCGCGTGCGGCCAACCTTCCTGCCGTCGAAATCGGGCAAATCGTGGATGCACGCCCCGACATCGTGCTCAGCCATGACAACACGGCCGCCATTCGGCGCATCTGGCAGCAGTTCGGTCAGGAGCGGGTGGTGATTCCGGAGCGCATCGCCATTACCCTCGACCATGCCGTGCCTGCGCCGACCACGCGTCACGCCCAAAACCACGCCGAGATCCGGGCGTTTGTGCAGGAACAGGCTATCGGCCATTTTTTTGATGTGGGAAGAGGAATCTGCCATCAGGTGCTGAGTGAGGAAGCCGTCATTCTGCCCGGCCAGATGATTCTGGGGGCCGACTCCCATACGCCCCATTTTGGTTGGCTGGGCGCGTTCGGCGCCGGCATCGGCCGCAGCGAAGTGGCGGCGCTCTGGGCGACGGGCGAACTCTGGCTGCGCGTGCCCGAGTCGATCCGCATCGTGCTCGACGGTGAACTGCCGACCGGCGTCACGGCCAAGGATTTCGCCTTGCGCATTATCGGCGATCTCGGCGCGGACGGGGGGCTTTACGCCTCGGTTGAGTTCAGCGGCTCCGGAATTGAAGCGCTTTCCATCGATTCACGTATGGTCCTGCCCAACATGATGGCCGAATTCGGCGCCAAAAACGCCTACATCGCGCCCGATGAGAAGACGGTGGCCTATCTGGTCAAGCGGCTGGCGACGAAGACTGAGGATTCAATCTTCAGCCACGCCCTCTACCCCGATCCCGACGCCGCTTACGCGGCCGCGTACCATTACCGGGCCGCCGATCTCGAGCCCTATGTGGCCTGCCCGCATACGGTCGACAACGTTGCACCCCTGTCCGCCATTGCCGGCATGCGGGTACAGCAGGCTTTCATCGGTACCTGCACCAACGGCCGTTTGGAGGATCTTGCCGCCGCCGCCGCGGTGTTAAGCAACCGGCGCGTGGCGCCGGGCACGCGACTGCTGGTCATTCCGGCATCGAGCCAGGTGCTCGAGGGGGCGCTGGGGGCGGGCTATATTGAAACATTGGTCGGTGCCGGGGCAGTCATC
>CAYZLP010000712.1:0-3322 GCA_964478635.1 uncultured Caldilineaceae bacterium | reverse complement strand
ACAGCGTGGAGAGGGACAGTCGGGACGCCTTTCGCGTCCCGCCCGGGTGAGGCTACGCGCCGGGCGGCGCATCAACCGGCCCATCAAACTGCATGATTGTGAAAACGCCCCCTTGAGGATCCTGTACGACGGCAAAGCGGCCCATCTCTCCCGCAGCCGTCTGAGGTACCATAATATTGCCCCCTAACTCCTGGGCCTTGGCCACGCTGGCGTCCAGATCCTCCACCATGAAATAGACCGACCAGTTGGGCGGCACCGGTCCCCACGATTCCTGAATGGCCATCATTCCCGCCTGCACCCGCTTGTCGTTGGAAATGGCCCCGTAACCGGTATCGTCCACCGCATATTCCCAGCCAAACACGGCATCATAGAATTTCTCTGCTGCGTCCACGTCTCTGGTCTGCAGTTCATTCCAGACGAGGGTGTTCGCCATGTTGACCAGTTGGGCGCCAATATGGTTCTTGGGCTGCCAGACACCGAAAACCGCTCCCGTCGGATCCTGAACCAAGGCCATGCGCCCCTCTTCCATGACGTCCATGGGCGGCATCACCACCGTACCGCCGGCGGCGGCAGCCTTGGCCACCACGGCGTCGACATCTTCGTGCTTCACGTAAGAGGTCCAAATCGGCGGGATGCCCTGTTCCTGCATATCGGGCGACATGGGGCCCATGCCGGCGACGTTCTTGCCGTCAATCTTGTACATGGTGTAGGGTGGCCCCATGGGCGTCGGCATGTCGACCGCTTCCCAGTCGAAGAGGCCGGTATAAAAGGCCTTGGCCCCCTCGACATCGCTGGTCGACAGATCGACCCAACTGAATAGACCGTTCGGATACTCGGTCACAACGTGCATTTCCTCTTCTCCTTTTCCATGAAGACCTGCAATGTGAATCTGTGCGGCGCCAACAAAGTTGGTTTCCTACGTGTCATGGTCCTGGAAGGCCATGACGAGAAGACGCCCTGATAACGGCGCTCGCGCAACGCTATCGAGGGGATCTCAATATACCACAAATAGAACATTTGGTCTACCCCCAATTTTCCCAAAAATGGCATCGCTGGCACCTTCGACAGGCTCAGTGCCCTGCTGGGTTGACTATTGTCATTCTGGTCAACAGAGCATCCGGGCAGAGCATGTATGAGGAAGGGTGTATTTCAGTCTTGGGGCAAGCAAGGACGAGATGCTTCGTTCGACCGAATCGACGGCAAAATTACGGGGCAGACCCACTCAGCATGACAGAAGCGCCCCCAGTTTGAAATGCACCCTATGAGGCATGCGCCTTCGACAAGCTCGGGCTGCGCGTGTATAGTGACTGTGGACATGGAAAATGCGAAATGATCGACAAAGCCGTACGAGCCGCCTATACCTGGGCTTGTGAACGCCTATATCACGAGTTTGCCTGGAGCTACGATGTCGTGAGCCGGTTCGTCAGCGCGGGGCAATGGGATCAATGGCGCATGCTTGCCCTTGACCGTATCCAGGGCCCACGCGTGCTGGAACTGGGTTTCGGCACGGGGGTCCTGTTGCGTCGTCTGGCAGAGACGGGTCACGTTGCATACGGCATCGATCCTTCACCTGCTATGCATGCCATTACGCGACGACGGCTCAACGAGGCCGGCGTTACGGCCTGGTGCGTACAGGCGGCCGGTCAACAGCTTCCATTTCCGAAGGGATCCTTCGACACAGTCGTCGCCACCTTTCCGGCCCCGTATATCCTCGATCCGCTGACGCTGGCCGAATGCGTCCGCGTCTTGCAGGTCTCAGACAACGGGCAGCGAGCCGGCCGCTTGATCGTGGTCGGGTTGTGGGTCGAGTTCGCGGCGCCCGCCCTGCGCAATTTTCCCGGTCTCTTCTACGGCACGCCGTCGTCGGAACTGCTGGCCGGCGTGCAGGCGCGCCTGGTAAATGCCGGCTTCACTGCGTCAATCACCACGGAGCCCGTTGCCTGGGCCCGCGTCGGTATCATCGAAGCGCAGGTGCAGCCGCTTCCGGTTGAGGAACAAGGGATCCGATGAAGACCGCGCTGACGTTGGCGGACCTACTGCACACGGCCGACCACCGGCATGAAGTCGGCGCCGGACGCCTTGAGACGGTTGACGGTGCAGTCCGGCTCACCGTGCCGGCGACGGATGCAAGTCGCTACCACAACGCCCAGCTGGACGACTATCATACCCTGCCGCGCAAGAGCTTCACCTGGCACCCGCCGCTTACGCTGCACGTCCGGGCCCGCTTTTCCCACGGCGCCGACGCGCTGCGGGGCACGGCAGGCTTCGGCTTCTGGAACGACCCCTTCATGATGACGACCCGCCGCCCACCGGCCCTGCCCCGTGCGCTCTGGTTCTTCTTTGCCTCGCCTCCCTCCGACATGGCGCTGGCCAAGGGGGTGCCGGGAAAGGGTTGGAAGGCAGCAACGATCGACGCCCAACGTGGGGCCTTTCTTGCCCTGCTGCCCACTGCGCCGGTCGGCTTCCTCCTCATGCGCTCTCCGCAACTTTACAGCAAGCTGTGGCCCGTTGCCCAGCGCGCGCTCGGCGTCGGGGAGGCAGTGATCGATGTCGGCCTCCAAGCGTGGCACGACTACGTCCTCGAATGGCGCGCTCAGGAGGCCGTCTTCTGGGTTGACGATCGCGTTGTGCTCCGGGCCCCTGCGCCGGCCGGCCCGCTGGGACTGGTAGTCTGGTTGGACAATCAGGCCATGATCGTCACGCCACAGGGATGCTTTGACCATCGCTTGCTGGCCCGGCAAACGGATCAGTGGCTAGAGCTTTCCGCGCTCACCGTCCGCATGGGCAATGGACCGCGGAAAAAACCGGATGCGGCGGACTTGTCGTGAGCCTGTCGAACGACTTGTCGTGAGCCTGCCGAACGATCACGGATTGTCAAAAAAATCCGCCCAGATCCGTCACAGTCCGCCAAATCCGCAGTCCATCCGGTTCAAAACAGGAATTGCCGATACCGCCGGACGGCACATTTTCGCCAGACCCGTGTCCAGGCTACAATGACCGGTAGCGCGCGAAAGCGGATCGTTTTGCGGACCGTCCGGCGCCGCTCCCATCCACACGCCAAAGGAACTGTTCATGTCCTCAACGCCCTATGCGCCCCCGGTCTCCTGCCACCTGATTACCTGGGGTGACGATTTCGAAACCGGGCTGGCTGAAGCCGCGGCCCTGGGCTATAGCGCCTGTGAGACTTTCACCCACATCGCCCTTCAATATGAAGACCGACTCGAGGAATTCAAGGATCTGCTGGCCGGTCACGGCTTTCGCCTGTCCGCGCTTTACGGCGGCGGACGCTTTAGCGACCCGACCCAGCGGGATGAGGTCATCG
>CAYZLP010000711.1:0-3325 GCA_964478635.1 uncultured Caldilineaceae bacterium | reverse complement strand
GGCGGATCCGCCTTCGCCTGGCTCAGGCTACGGGATAGATACCGATGAATCCAACCAGCCGCTCTACCAGCCGCGTGATCGACCGGACGCCCTTTTTCTACGGGTGGATCATTCTCGGCGCCGGGGCAATCGGTGCGGTGATGATGGGGGCCAGCCAGACCTTCACGGTCGCCATCTTCATCGAGGACTGGGTACGCGATCTGGGCATCTCGCGCAGCAACATTTCGCTGATCTACGGCGTGGCCACGCTGGCGGCTTCTTTGCTGCTGCCCGTCACCGGCCGATTGACCGACAACCAGGGCGCGCGGCGCATGATCGTGCTCGTTGCCGTCCTGCTCGGCCTGGCCTACATGGGCATGGCCCGGGTATCCGGCATCCTGACGCTGCTGGGCGCCTTTCTGGCCATGCGCTTCCTGGGCTTCGGCTCCATGCAGTTGGTCAGCACCCACGTGATCAACCAATGGTTCGTGCGCCGGCGGGGGACGGCCATGGGGCTGGCCAATCAGAGCCTGGCCATGAGCCTGCTGCTCTGGCCGGCGCTGGCCGAGGCGCTCAACAACCGCCTTGGCTGGCGGGACAGCTGGATCGCCTTCGGCTTGCTGGTCTGGCTCGTCATGATCCCCATCGGCTGGTTCTTCTTCCGCGATACGCCTGAGCGCTACGGCCGCCGGCCTGACGGAGACGCACCGCCGTCGGAACTCCTCGCCGGCGGTCCACCGGTCAACGAGGTGAACTGGCGGCTGGCCGAAGCCCGGCGCACGGGCGTCTTCTGGCTCTTCACCCTGGCCCTGGCAGCCATGACCATGAGCATGGCGGGCATCGTCTTTCACCAGGTCTCTATTTTTCAGGCCCAGGGTCTTGATCGGGAAGTCGCCATTCGCGCCTTTCAGGTTTCAGCCCTGGCTTCCGTGGCGGGCAACCTGGCTGTTGGACGCCTCTTGGATACCGTTTCGGCCCGGGCCATCCTGGCGGCCGTGCTCCTGCTCCTGGCCGGCGGGATTGCCCTTCTCATGGTCATGCACGAGGCTTGGCAGGCGCTCGTTTTTGCCGTCATCTTTGGCCTGGTCAGCGGCAGCTACCGGGTCATGGACTCGACGGTCTGGGCCAAATACTTCGGGCGCAGATATCTCGGCTCTATTCGGGGCGCAACCATGATCGGCACGCTGGGCGGCACCTCTTTTGGTGCCTATCCCCTGGGCTTGAGCTATGACTACCTGGGCACCTATAATCCGGCGCTGCTCGTTTTGCTGACGTTGCCGGTGGTTCTCGTCCTGGTGACGTTCTTCACCCGACGCCCCAGCAAACAGGCAGCGGGAAAGGAGATTTCAGAATGAGCATGTCGGAACTCTTCGAGCTGCGTACCCGGCAAGGGCAGCCGCGCCAGATTAAGCATGTCGTAATACAAACTGAGAGCCGCGCACTCATTATGCGCTTGCCGTTTGGCGGCGTCGTCTGGAACTGGCCTCGGGCCGTCATCGTGGAAGACCGCGGCGTGGTTACCCGCCTGCCCATCGTCGACGTGACGCGCCTGGCCGTATGGGCCCTGGCATTCGCCGGCGCGATCGGCGCCTGGGTCGTCCGGCAGCAGAGAAAATCGTGAACGAAGACTTAGGGACGTTACACGGAGAGCCGCAGAGGTACGGCTCTCTGTGTAACCCCTTTTTCACTCTCTCGAAAGGAATCTCGAATGGCAGACGAAAACAATGTTCCAAGCGAGCAGTCGGAGACTGTCGATTACGAGGCCATGACCCGGGCCGCGCTGGCCAGCCAGGACCGGACGGCCCAAAGCATAGAGAAACTCTTTGCGGTGGCCGAGCCGGGCGCGATCTTCACGCCGCCGGTTGAGTCGGGTGAGCACACGCTCATTACGGCCAGCGAAGTCTTTGTCGGCATGGGCGTAGGCTTCGGCATGGGGGGCGGCGCCGGCGATGAAAACGACGGGGGCGCAGGTGGCGGCGGCGGGGGCGGCGGCTCCTCCTTTGGCCGGCCCGTGGCCGTGATCTCCATCGGCCCCAATGGTGTAGACGTGGAGCCCGTGGTGGATGTGACCAAGATCGCCATCGCCTTTGTAACGGCACTGGGCGCAATCTTCCTCTCCCTGCGGCGCATGCGGCGCATGAGCCGTCAGTTAGAGGACGAAATCCAACCATAGACAGACCGTTCGCCTACGATTGGCGGCTGAAGCCCATTGCACCCGATTTTCTCGGAACAGATGCACAGGGCCTCTCGTTTTCGTGATTGGCCGGAATTGATGCCGGCGCCGGTTGGGGTAGCAAACCCCGATGGTTCAAGACGGCGCAGGGTTGTGACGACGACCAGATATCCTCCCAGAAAGCAGATCGCCTGCAGGGACGTCGTCCGGCTTTGCCAACCAGGAGAACGCAGGATGCTACAACTAATCGTCATGGCGTTTACAGGAACATTTGCGGGTCTCGTCAGCGGCGGCATGGCCGCCGGGTACGATGGCATGTTGGTCGGCGGCAGCATCGGGCTCGTGCTGAGCGCATTCAGTTGGGCCACCATGTCGACCCTTGCCCAGATCCGCCGGGAACGCCGCCTAAACCGCTATTTCAACCAACAGGACTTCTGGGGGGAGTAACGCTCCTTGGCAGGGCGATTCCCCCGCCACCCGGGGACACCTGCCATGACCAACGCACCCGTCAACTTCGTCGATATCCTCCAAGCGCGCAACACGATTGCGCCCTACTTGGCGCCCACGCCGCTGCATCACTATCCCATGCTCGATGCGCTACTGGATGCCGAGGTTCATATCAAACACGAAAACTATCAGCCCATTGGCGCCTTCAAGGTGCGGGGCGGCATCAACTTCATGGCCCATCTGCCGGAAGAGACCCGCGCGCGCGGCGTAGTCACGGCATCGACCGGCAACCATGGCCAGTCTATTGCCTATGCGGCCCGGCTCTTTGGCGTGCGTGCGGTCATCGTCGTGCCGGAGGGCGCCAATCCGGTCAAGGTCGAGGCCATGCGCGCCTACGGCGCCGACGTCGTCTTTCACGGCGCGGATTTTGAGGCGTGCAAAGCCCACTGCCTCACGCTGGAAAAAGAGCAAGGACTGCGCTTTGTCTCCTCGGGAGACGAGCCGCTGCTCATCAGCGGCGTGGGCACCCATACGCTGGAAATCATGGAGGCCCTGCCCGACGTCGACGTAATCATCGTTCCCGTGGGCGGCGGCAGCGGCGCGGCCGGGGCCGGTCTGGCGGCAAAATCCATCAACCCGAAGGTAGAGGTCATCGGCGTCCAGGCCAGCGGCGCGCCGGCTGCCTACCTCACCTGGCGTGATCACGCACTCCACGAAGCGTCCATC
>CAYZLP010000710.1:0-3327 GCA_964478635.1 uncultured Caldilineaceae bacterium | reverse complement strand
ATGTTCCGGGCATCATGCTCATTGCGCAGATCATGCCAACCAATGCCGCCGTCATTGCCGAGATTCCCCTCCGTAAGTACCTGGTTTCCTCTGGCGCCATCAAAGATTTCTCGAATGGCACGCGTATCCAGCGCACAAGATAACATTGGCTGTGGAGGGAAAAGTCTCGGAAACGGGGTCCTTTGTCTCAAAAGGGCGCTGTTTGGCACAGGCTCAGTTGGTATGGCGAGCTTTCCGCTGTTTACCGGCCGCCGTCGATTGAGAGGATCTGGCCCGTGATCCAGGCGGCGTAATCCGAGGCAAAAAAGAGCACGCCATGGGCGATATCCTCAGGCCGGCCCAGGCGGCGCATGGCAATGCTTTCGAGCAGCCGGGCCTGCCCGTCCGCACCGTAGGACTGCCACTGCTTTTCGCTGTTGGGGTTGGTGCGCGCAAAACCGGGCGCAATGCTGTTGACCGTGATTCCGAACGGGCCCAACTCATGGGCGAGCTGGCGGGTGAGGCCGATCTGCGCGGCTTTGGCCGAGGCGTAGGCCTGAATGCCGGTGAGGCTCACGCCCAGGCCCGCGCCGCTGGAGATGTTGATGATGCGTCCCCAAGCGGCCTGCTTCATGCCGGGCGCGGCGGCCTGGGCAAACCAGAACGCGCCGGAAACGTTTACCTCGTAGATCGCCTGCCACTCGGCAGGCGTCACTTCCTCCAGGGGGCGGCCTATCTGTCCCAGCACGCCGCCGGCGTTGTTGACCAGAATATCCACCCGGCCGCTCACGCCCTCTGCTTCAGCCACCAGGGCGAAGACAGCATCCCGGTCGGCAACGTCCACCTGTCGGATCAGGCAACGGCCGGCATCCTGCTCGACTAGCTCCCGGGTTACTGCCAGCTCATCGGCGAGGACGTCGCAGGCCCAGACCGTTGCGCCGCGCCGGGCGAAGGCCAGGGCAATGGCCCGGCCAAAGCCATGGGCCGCGCCGGTAACGATGACGGTTTTGTCGGGAAAGGCGATTTCCATCGGGTTACTCCGTGAACTCCGCCGATGAATTGATTCCGGCGGCGGCTTCCAGGGCCCGGCGCAAGGCGAAGTCGACCTGATTGCGGTTGCGGATCAGGCGCGTGCGCAGGAAGTGATAGGCGTCGCTCCCACTCTCCAGCTCGGCCAGGCGCCGGACGCCGGCCAGAGCAGGCAGATGCGGCAGCCCCCAGGCCGGGTCATGGTCGAAATGGCCCGCAGCCGTGTAGGTCACGGGGATGAGGATGCGCGACAGGGCCATGAGCGTCCGGTTCAAGTCGATGACGACCGGTGAGATGTGGCCGTCCTCCTTCGATTCACTGTCGGCTGCTGCTGCACATTGCTGGGCCAGGGTCTCAACCGCCTCGGCAAGGGTGGTCGCGCGTTGTCGGGCCCGGTTCAGGTCCAGATGATTGCCCGCCGCCTCGGCCAGTTCATCCAAGGTAAGCTGAATATCGGTTACGACCGGCCGGAAGTCCATGGGCAGCAGGGGGTCGCAGCAGAGTCGCCAGAGGGTGCTCACATAGATCTGCGTATCCAGCCGCAGCACATCCGGGTCGACCTTGTCGATGGTATCGCCGCCGGTATGCCACCACCAGGGCATCTTGCCGCCGATGAGCTTGCCGAAGGCCAGCGAGACGTAATCGGTATCTTCGTCGCTGAAGGGCACCTGGCTCAAGCTCATGAACAGGGCGGGAATGCCGACGCCGTTGAAGCTCATGTCGCCGGCCCGACTCATGCGCCGCGCCCGGCTCTCTTGGCCGCTGTGGGCCCGGACGATCTCCTCACCGAAAGAACCCAGTTCCAGGTTGGCCGGGAAGCTGCCGTAGAAGGTTGCACCCCGGGCGCCGGTCGAATCCACGTTCACGTGGGCTACGCAATGATCGTAGAGATCTTCCCAGTAATTGTCTACATACCAGGTGGAGCCGGAGTAGCGGCCGTGGCTGTGGCCGCTCCAGAAGATTAGGCGCAGACCCCGGTAGAGTTTGTCCTGCTGCATGGCCAGCAGGTGGGCGACTTCCAGCATGGTGGCGTTGGCGCTGCCGTTGTCCATGGCGCCCACCTCCCAGGAATCCAGATGGCCGCTGAACATGACGAATTCTTCCCGGTTGCGCCCCTCCAACTCACCGATAAGGATAGGCGTCTGCTGCCACTCCATGAAGACCCGACTCTGCAGCCGCACCCGCACGGAACCGGCCTGGAGCCGCGCGCGCAGATCGTGGCCATCTGTCTCTACTACTGAAAGGGAAGGCGTCTGCGGAATGCGGTGAGCGCTCTCGGGCGTGGGCGTCCCCCAGATCGAGCTGACGATCATGTAGTGCAAGTGATCGTCGTTGATGAAGACCTGTCCGGCCGCACCTGCCTGCTCTGCGGCGTAGACTGCCGTCGGTGTGGCCAGTCCGTTGATGAGCACGATCTTGCCCTGCACGTCTTGACCGGCGAAATCCTCTGGCGTACCAAAGCCCACATCCGCCAGCGGCGCTTCCAGCCCGTCTGTGCTGGCGCTGTAGGCCGTGCCCAGGGTCTGATATTCGGCCAGGACATTGCCCGCCTCGTCGATGACCGCCAGGCTCGACGCCAGCGGGTAGCTGATAAGGGCCGGATGGTCCAGGAGAGTGGTGCGCAGGCCGTATTCGTCCAACTTGTCCTGCACGTAGGCGAAAGCCGCCCGCTCCTCCACCGTACCCGAATGGCGCGGCCACTGGGCGATGGCGGCGTTCGTCTCCAGCAGCCGCTCGGCGGAGACGGCTGTTACAAGCTGTTGTTCGATTTCTGAAAGCGTCATGGCTTATTTTCCTTTGGCCAGTAGCAAGGAGGATGGGGCATGGAGCGTGCCATTTTCAGAGTTTTCTGCCTGCGCTCCTCAAGTCCCAAATCGCCAATTTCCCAGTCTCTCAATCTCAAGCCCCCAACTCATCCAAATTCTCCTTTACCTGAAGCCGCTCACCCTCCTCAATCTCATGAATCATGGCGACCATGCGGGCCAGAATCGGGGTCTCGATGTTATGCTTACGGGCGACTTCCATGATGGGCGGGAAGTGTTCGTCGACTTCGGTGCGCCGCTTGCGGACGGCGAGATCTCGCCAGACGCCGCTATGGGTCTTCTGGTCGCGCCGGCGCACCGCCACCAGTCGGTCCAGCGACGCATGGGTCTCCGCATTCAGCGCGCCGGGATCGGCTGCAGCGATGATCTCGGGCTCGAAACCGTCGAAGCCCATGGGGGTAATGCCCTCGGCCGCAGCCACGGCCAGCACCTCCTGGGCCAGGCGCACCATGGTGGCGCGGTAGCCATCGATGCCGTCAGCCATGCTTTCATCGGT
>CAYZLP010000709.1:0-3329 GCA_964478635.1 uncultured Caldilineaceae bacterium | reverse complement strand
GGCACGAAAGGCAAGGCCAAGAAGACGAAGAGCAACATGACCAGCCCATCGAAAATGCGCTCGATGAAGACCGTGGCGAGGCTGGACATGAAGGCAATGCCTTCGGTCCGCTTCAGAACATACGAACGGATCAATTCTCCGGCGCGGAAGGGATAAACATTGTTGCCGAAATAGCCGATGCAGACCAGGGGAAAGAGTCGGACGAGCGGTACCGGTTTGATGGGGCGCAACATGTAGTGCCAGCGCCAGGTCCGGGCCCACAGGCCGACAAAATAGACGGCGACACCGGGCAGAATCCACCAGTAGTTGGCCGTGCGAAGCGAGGCCCACACTTCAGGGAGATGCAGGCCCGGCAAGGCGAGATAGATGAAAAATGCGCTGATCCCAATCCCGATCAGCAACTGCCAATACCGTTTCAATGCTGCCGTACATCTCCTTCGAATTTTGACCGTAGGGGCAAGCATAGCATACCGGTCGATAATGAACCAAAGCGCCGGTGGGCGGCGTACGGTACACAGGCTCTTCAGTCCAAGAAAAATGCGCCGGAGATTTCTGAAATCTCCGGCGCAACTGCTACTGTGAAAACGAATTATTGAGTGGGCGACTCATGCACGCCCTCTGTTGGAGCGGATCCTGACGACCGGGCTACTGCTGGACGGCCGTCGCATACATGGCCGGCTCAACCGAATCACCAAGGATTTCTTCCATGGCCATGGCATGGGAACATACGCCACGCAACTGGAACTCCTCACAGTCGCAGCGCCATTCGCCATTGGTGTAACCAACATAGTGATTGGCATTCTCACCATGCAGCTCAACCTCGAAGCTGTGGACGACAATGCGCGTGTCGCGCTCGGCTGCATACTGCTTGGCCTTGATAATCCTGCTTGCGGCTGAATCCATGGTTGTGTCCTTTCTTAGTAGTGAAAAGGAAATTCCGAAACGGAAATCGAGTTACCGCATGTCATAAAGAGACTTTCACAAAACGGGCGCGAAACGGGCGGTCGCAACAAAAAACCCAGGCAACGCGCGCGCCTGGGTTTAACCATCGGGGGATTCTTTTTCGCATTCGATTGGCGTTTTTAACAACACCAGCTTCATCATCACGATAAAGGTTGCCCTGAATTGACCGCCGAAATGTTCTGACTCACTACCCTGGGAACAGCAGGTGCTGCTCGGTCGAACGAAAGGTGTGGGAGCCCGGCATGCTTCACTAACTTACTTTACTACTAGCAGTATAGCGCCGGATCCCACGGCTGTCAAACACCAAAAATCGGATCTTGAGCCACGATTTTGCTACGCCATACCTACATGCCACAAACATACCAAACTCCGATTCACATGAAAGCGATAGTTCTGCCGGAGTGACAGTCACTGGCAAAAACGAGTCTCGTCAGCCCAAATTCGTTCTGCCAGTGACTGTCACTCCGGCAGGGTACCGGTTTCAAACGAAACTTGGCTCAAAAACGTTCTGCCGCACCAATAGTTCCCTCGATCTTCGGCCTCTCCACAGCATTCACACGCGCGTCCAGTTGTCGATTGGGAATGGGAAGATGGTCGCCATAAGCCGGAACCGGCTCATGAGCAGGTGCGTTATTCGCATGTCCGCTATATGATGGCAGCGGGCATATCACGGTTGAATGCGGAAGCCGGGCGGCGCAGCTGTGACATCATAGATTATCGGCAGTGCGGGTGGCGTTCCGGTTTGGGCAAGCTGCTGTTGGGCACTCTGGAGCCGTCCGCCAATATCGGCTACGGGCGCGTCGGCATAGAGGCCCAGTTCAGCCTGCAGGGCAAGCCACTGCTGGCCTTCGACTTCGAGCATGGCCTGGGTGCCCAAATCGGTCAGCGTGCTGGCCAGCGCCTTGACGGCCACGTCGACTTTGCCGGCCTGCTCGGCCAGGGAAGCAAGGAGGCCGTCGGTAGATGATTCCCACTCGGGCACGAGGGAGAGCCCAAATCCGCCCAACCCGATCCGGACTTTCAGCGCGCGCCAGTCGTATTCATCCAGATAGAGCCAGAGTTGCTGGCCGAGCGTGGGCGGCATGGTCTGCATACGTTGATAGAAGTCTCGCCGCACGTTGTCTTCGCGCAGCAGAGCTGCGGCCAGGGCCTGTTGCTCGGGCTCGATATCGGCCCCGCCCGAGAAGCGAATGCGTTCCGCCAGTTGACGCGCCGCCAATTGACGGGCGGTGATCGCGTCGACCAGCGGCTGGTCGTAGGCCACGGGTTCTGTCAGCGCCGCCATTTGGGGAACGATCAGGCTGCCCGCCGGCGTTAGGAACGGATTGCGCAGCAGATCCGCAAGCTGCATGGAGAACTCGGCATGATCGAGTTCATTGGCGAGCGGTTCGAGATTTACGAAAATCTGCTGGCGTTGAGCGGGGAGCAGATCGGGCGTCTTGGCGCCAACCAGCATGGCCTGACGGCCTGCATCCAAGGCCGCTTCCGGCTCGTTGACGGCCAGAAATCCTTCCGCCGCCTGGGTTAGCTGCCGGCTGCGCTCCAAGGGGGGCAGGGTGGGATCGAGGACGGCCAGGGCTCGACTCACGTTGTAGGCAATCGCGGCCTCGTCGACCGCTTCGAGCCGCTCGTGACGCTGTCCCAGCTGTCCGTAGAGTCCGGCGCGATTCACGCCGCTGTTCTTGGTGTCGAACATTACGATGGCGTGACTAGTGAACAGTTCGCCGGCATTGATCGTCTGATAGGCCAGCGCCGCGGGCGGATCGCCGGCGAGCTGCTGCAGGGCAAGTTGGGGCGAGATCCGCTCTGGCTGAAGCGCGAGCAGGGGATCGTTCATGGGCAGCGACGGCGTACCGCGGCCCAAGTAGAAAAACGCGCCGAAAGCCGCGATGCCGACGAATAAAAAGAGTAGGAAACCCACAAGCAACAGCGTTTCCACCCAGGGCCGGCGCGGCCGTAAGGAACGCTGTTCGGTCATCGAGTCGAGTGTCATGCCGGGCAGTATAGCACGGTGATTCCAAATTAGGGCAATCGTTTTTGCCCATTAAAGCGGTTATGCTAAGATATTGAATCGGTTAGGCAGTTGCTGGAAAAGATATCGGAAATCATCCTACTGAACCATTCAGGAATTGTGTGATTTGATCTCCGATATGATGTTTGTCGCATCATGGACTTTTCAGCGTCTTGCCGCAGCCAAGTGTCATATCGTTTGCGTTAAGCCCTGCTAATGTTGGGCCGGTAGATTTACGCCCCGGTACGCCAGAGGCGTTTTTGTTTGTATAGACGGCACCATTGGTGCCCAACCCGGCCGCTGCGGACAACGCAGGCGTATTGTGTGACAAAAGGAGTCGAACGTTCATGCAGAA
>CAYZLP010000708.1:0-3331 GCA_964478635.1 uncultured Caldilineaceae bacterium | reverse complement strand
GCGCGGCTGATGGTGACGACCTTGTCCTCCAGCGGCTGGCGCAGGGTCTCCAGGTTGCGGGTGCCGAACTCGGGCAGTTCGTCCAGGAAGAGGACGCCGCGGTGGGCCAGGCTGATTTCGCCGGGGCGGGGCCAGCGTCCGCCGCCCACGAGACCGGCGTGACTGATGGTGTGGTGGGGCGCGCGGAAAGGCCGCACGCGCACCAGCGGTTCGCCGTCGCCCAGCTCCCCAGCCACGGAATAGACCCGGGTGATGTCCAGGGCTTCGCTCAGGGTGAGGCGGGGCAGAATCGACGGCAGGGCCCGTGCCAGGAGCGTCTTGCCCGCACCGGGCGGGCCCGACATGAGGCAGTTGTGTGCGCCGGCGCAGGCAATCTCCAGTGCCCGCTTGATGCTCTCCTGGCCCTTCACGTCCCGGAAATCGACGGGAAAGACCATCTCGTCCTCCTCGTCAAAGCGCAGGGTATTTTCATAACGGGTGAGGGGCTTCATGCCGGTCAGGTGGCCCACGAGTTCGGTCAGGGTGGCGACGGGGTAGACGTCGACGTCTTCGACCAGTGCGGCTTCGGGTGCGTTGACCGCGGGCACGAACATCTCTTTGATACCCCGGCGCCGGGCCATGCCGGCCATGGGCAGAGCGCCGTTGATGGGCCGCACTTCGCCGTCGAGTCCCAGTTCGCCCACGATCAAGCTACCGTTGAGTTTGTGGGGAATCTGGCGCGCGGCAGCCAGGATGCCCACGGCAATGGGTAGATCGTAGGCCGGGCCTTCCTTGCGGAGATCGGCCGGGGCCAGGTTGATGGTGAGACGATGTTGGGGAAAGAAATAGCCGCTGTTGGAGACGGCCGCCCGCACGCGTTCGCTGCTCTCGCGTACTGCGGCGTCAGGCAGGCCGACCAGCGTCACCTTTTCGAGACCGGACGCAATGTCGATCTCGACCTGGACCGGCTCGGCATCCAAACCGATGACCGCGCAGCTTTGAACCTGGGCCAGCATAAGCAACTCCTCTCGAGGGATAAAGGATATGCATCGGTGCCGCTATGGTAGCACAAGCTTTATTCGTACGCAATCGTTTCGCGCACGCTCAAACTGGCTGCGCTGCGCGCGGGGATGAAGCTGGCGATTGCGGCGAGCACCACGACGATGAAGAGCCAGAGCAGGGGCGCGCCGGGGTTGAAGACGTAGCTCAAGGGCTGCTCGACCATGGTCATGCCCACGCGCCAGGTGAAGGCCCGGCTCATGGGCTGGGAGAGCAGCAGCGCGCCAAACCAGGAGAGGATGCCGATGATGACGCCCTCGACGATGAAGACCTGGAGCACGGCCCGATCCGGCGCGCCGATGGCGCGCATGACGCCGATCTCCCGGGTGCGCTCGAGGACGTTGATGCTCATGGTGGCCATGAGTCCCAGCCCGCCCACCAGCGCGAGGAGGGCCGCCATGAAGGAGAGAATGACGGTGATGATGTTGAAGCGCTCCGTGAAGATGCTCCGGTCTTCGGACGCGGTACGCGTCGATTTGACCTCGATGCCGGCGCGCTCCAGCCGGCTGACCATCTCGCCCAGGACCGCATTGTGGGTGGCGGCATCGTGCTTGGTGGTAATCAGGCGAATGGTGTCGGCATGGTCGTAGCCGCCGTAGGCCCGCCAGTACGCCGTTTCCGGAAGATAGACCGCGGGTGGGGCAATGGGCGGCTGAAAGGTTTCATAGACGCCCACCACCCGCCAATCGCTTTCGCGACCGCCGATGCGCAGCGTGACTTCACTGTCGAGCCGCAGATCCGGCTCGTCGTCGGTCAGGCTGACCGCGACGACGATACCGTCCCGATCGGTCGGCTCCAGCCAGCGACCGGCTACGATGTCCGGTTCGAAAAGTTCGGTGGCCGGCGGCAGGGCGTAGACGATTAAGTCCTCACTCTCGGTCTCGTCCCCTCGCACGAAGACTCCTTCCCGAATGGTCCATCCCTCCAAGCCGCTGATCGCGGGGATTTCTGCCGCTTCCCGGGCAATGCGCTCGGTCCGGTAGGGACGGCTCAAGACCAGCTGAACGTCGAAGCCCTGGCTGAGCAGGGTCTCTTCCAGGGTGCGGAAGAGTGACGCACGCACGCTTAGCACGCTCATGAAGACGGCGCCGCCCAGGATGAGGGGGATCAGCGTGCGGATCAAGCGTCCGCGCCGGCGAAAGGTATTGCGCAAGGAGAGACGTATGGGCCGCTGCACCTGGAGCCGTTCCTGCATCCGTTTGATGAGCGCGGAGAGGGGCGTTTCCTGGACCGGTTCGCTGGTAACGCCCTGATCCTGAATTGCTTCCCGGACGGTCATTCGGGCGGCCCGGCGCACGGGGATGAGCGCGGCCAGCAGCGGCGTCAAAACGCCCACGACAATCTGCAGGGCAATCACCGACGGGACGAGCTGGACGCCCACCAGGTCAAAATTGAGCTGACCGGCCATGAAGACGGCGAAACGTTGGCCGCCCAGGATGCCCAGAGGCACGGCCAGCGCCAGCGCCAACAATCCCAATACCGTGACCATGCTAATGTAAAGGGCGCGCACCTGTCCGACTTTGGCGCCCAACGTCTTCATAACGCCGATCTGGCGCGTCTGCTGGGTCAGCATGGCCGTGATGACGTTGATGATGAGGAAGGCGCTGAGCAGCAGCGTCAGTACGGCCAGGATACCCAGGATCAGCAGAATTGTGGGCAGGAATTCCTGGGCGAAGTGCTCGCCCGGTTCGGGTACTTCGGTCCAAAAAACGGTGTGACCGTCGGCCGCCACTTTGTCGGCAGCTTCCAGCGCGACTGCTTCAATGTGGTCTTTGTCAAAGGGACGCTCGGCCACGACAAAGTGGACGGCGTTGAAGCCGCGCCCGAGCCCCAGCCAGGGCAAGGTGTCGCGGGTGACGTAGGCGTAGGGAATGCCCGTGATCTGGGCCGGCGGTTGGTTCATGTCATGGACCAGGCCGGCCACGGGCAGGGCGCGTTGCGTGCCGTCCGGCATCTCGATCAGCAGCGAATTGCCCATCTCCACGCCGGTCATGGCCAGGGAATTGCGCTCGATGAGCACTTGCTGGTCTGGCGGGGGCCAGGCGCCCTCCCAAGGTCGAATGATGTCAATCTCTTGCGTCGTGTAGTCGTCAAGAGCCAGGAGTTGCATGTCCTGCCAGCGCCCATCGGGCTGCCGGTAACGAACGCGCGTGACGGTGCGTCCCTCTGCGGTGGCAACCGCGGGCATGCGCGCCACGGCGTCGACGACGGCATCGTCGACCGGCGACGTATGGAGAATCGCGCTGGCGGGCTGGACGGAGAGATAGTGAACCGGCAGCTCTTGGGTGAGCGT
>CAYZLP010000707.1:0-3333 GCA_964478635.1 uncultured Caldilineaceae bacterium | reverse complement strand
TTACGACTCAGGATCGAACATGATCTCGCGGACCTCTTGCGCGCACCGACACGCCTCAGCGATCCGTGCCGCCCAGGCGAGCGCTTCGTCGCGCGACGACACCTCGATGATCGAGAACCCGCCGATCACTGCCTTGGTCTCGGGTACCGGTCCGTCCGCGATGGTCCCGTCGGTCGCAACGATGCTCGACTGCTGGCGTTGAATCCCGCCGCCGAAGATCCAGACGCCTGCTGCCTTGGCTTCCCGGACCACAGCGTGGGTCGACTCGTCCACCGCGGGCAAATCCTCCTCGGGAATGTGGTCCATGGAACCATCGTCAAACGAGATCAGGTATCGTGGCATGACGTTTCTCCTCCTTTCGAAGGGACGCAGCTGGCCGTCCCGCAAAATCGTCTCGTGAATTGGCGAACGTTTCTCGAGTATGGCAGTTGCAGTTTGACTCAGTCGTTCACGGCGATCCATTCATCTTGAACAGCGCAAAATCCGCCTTTGGCAACGCGTTCGTTAACCAGAGACGTCGCATTGGCGGGCGGCGGCCGATGACCAGAGTGGCAGTTTGCTTCAGCAATGGCGGCAAATGAACGCACCAATGCGCTGGACTGCACCTCTGGCCTCAGGAACATCTGGAAACATCTGCCAGACGTGAATCAATCCTTCTTCCACTTCGAGCGTGACATCCACACCGGCGCTTTGAGCTTTTTCAGCAAAACGGGTGCTGTCCGATAACAGAATTTCTCGAGTGCCGACCTGAAGCAGTAGCGGCGGTAAGCCTGTCAGATCTCCGTGCAACGGGGCAGCAAATGGATTGCGTACTTCATCTCCGGCATAGTCGCGACCGCTAGACCGTACATTGTCAGGGGTAAGCATCGGGTCGTCGACTGCCCCTTCTTCGGCCGTTGGACCGGTAGCTTCAAGGTCCGTCCACGGTGACAGCCCCACTGCGCATGCGGGTAGCGGCTCACCGGCTGCCTTCAATGCAAGCAGCGTGGCGAGCGCCAATCCGCCGCCGGCAGAATCTCCGGCTATGGCCATGCGACTCGGCGAATAACCTTCAGAAAGCAACCAGCGCCAGCAGGTCGTCGCATCATCAACGGCCGCCGGAAACGGATGCTCTGGCGCCAGCCGGTAGTCCGGCAACAGAACGGTTGCCTGCGCCGCACGTGCGATGCGTCCGGCAAGCCCGCGGTGGGTGTTGCGTGACCCCATCACATATCCGCCGCCGTGCAGATAGAGAACAATGCGGTCAGACTCGCTTGTGGAAACCGAAACCCATTCTGCAGGCACGTTGTGTGCATGAATCGGACCCGAAAACACATCTGGTTCGGGCGGGAACAGCTCTGCAGAAGCCTCCATCAACGCGCGTTGATCGTCGAGCGGCAGCTCATCGAGCGATCCGCTTCCCCTAATCATGGCGACTACTTGCTCATGCTCGATGCTCGGCACGTTGGGTATTCCTCTCGCACTCTAATCTGGAACTATTCCATTTGCCGGGTCATTCCGCCGTTTCCGTTGAAATTTGGCGCAACAGTCCTGCATAAGCGGTGCGGGCCCGGCTAGCGATGGGCGCGGCCAAATATCGGCGCAGGGTTGTTTCGGACAGGGAGGGGTGGAAGAAATCACGGAACATCGTGAGCGCGGTGATCGATTCGCCCCGGTAGGCTTCCACGGTCACCGGGTCGCCCACCTGGACCTGACCGGTCTGAATCACGCGGCAGTAGAGGCCGGGTCGCTCGGCCTGCCGGAAGCGTTTGACAAATTGAGGATCGTCCATGCGGGCGGCCAAGGTAACGCAGGGGATACGCGGCGATGTCACTTCCAGGATGATCGCTCCCACGTGCAGCCGGTCGCCAATCCTAAAACGGGCGCTTTCCAGGCCGCTAATGGTGAAATTCTCGCCAAACGTGCCGGGCGCAAGTTCCCGGCCCAAAGTGGCCGACCACCAATCATAATCCGTACTCCCATAAACATAAATGGCCTGATCCGGGCCACCGTGATTTTCCGTGTCGCAAATGGCGTCACCGGTCAGGCCATTGCGCGTAATTTCCACCGGACGGCTGACCGGCTGCTTGTAGATGCCGGTTTTGCCCGACGGCTTGGCGTTTTGAAGCGGTTGTTCGCGGCCTATGTTGATGCTGATTAGTTGCATCTATTTGTTGTTCCTTTTATGACTATTAACGTCAGCCAATTTAGAGCGACGCGACATTCAAATCACGGTTGCCTCGATATTCTTAACAAAGAAAATCTCTGTCACGCACTGCAGTGGTCGCAGATCCACCAAGGCTCCGGCGTCTCTGAAACCGACATTTCGATGAAAAGCTTGCGCCTCAGGCTCATCAGCTTGCGAAGAACTCAGGATTATCCGATGACCTTGCGCAAGGGCATACCCCTCAAGATAGCAGACTAATTCTCGTCCGATACCGCGACGTCGGAACCTTTCTTCCACCCAAATCACCTCAATGAAAGGTATCATCGACCAAAAAAGTCCAAAACGAAGGCCTCCAACAGCTTCGCTGTTTACCTTTGCAACAAGATATTCTTCGGCCTGAAGCTTCCTCCCCACAACATCTTCAGAAATGTGCGTATCGTTCGCCATGATCCACTTCAAATCAGACGCACCGGCCAGGGATACGCTTAAATCGATTTCTGCCATTATTTTCTCATTGGGCAATGCTGCCTAACAAAAAGGTGACCTGCCGGTGGGTGTGCGAACGGACAAGGTTGCCACCCAAACAGGTGGGACGTGTGGACAATTGGGTTTGCCCTTGATCCCCACCGGTCAGACCGACCTAAAGTTGGCGGACGGCAGCCGTTGACTAGGCTGCGCGTATTTGACGTGAAATTCACTTTTTGCCAAAGAGTTGATCAAATAGTCGCTGGGATTCTTCTACCGCTTCCGGTGAGAGCACAATCGACTTTGCTCTTGATTTGGGATCGCTGATCCAGCCTTTTTCATGAAGCCGATCGAGGACGTCCCAATCATGGCCCTTCCATGCCCGAGCACCGTATGCATCAACATCATGAAGAGTCAGTGACAGCAATGCCAAGACAGTCTGATCGATTTTATCCGTATCGTAGTTCATCTTGTCTCTCCAAATTCAGAGAAAATCATGATTCATGGCTCGACGACTGCTTTTTGTCCTCAATATCAAACTTGATCCGCTTCTGCATTCTGAGCGATTGGTGACGCAGCCTGCGCTTCTGCTTCAGTGGTCTCCGTCGGCTTCTTGATCCGGAACATTTCAGCCGAAGGCGAACGCGTCACCAACGCAGTTCAAACAATCTCTCGATCGCGAACAACTCTTGAAATGGTCCATGTCTCTTTCACCCGGCCAC
>CAYZLP010000706.1:349-3341 GCA_964478635.1 uncultured Caldilineaceae bacterium | reverse complement strand
GCGATCGCAGCGGCCGAGCCGGCCACCACGGCCATGTTGGTGCGCACCCGGGGCAGCCAACCCCTGCTGGCCCAACCCGGCCAATCTACGCCCTCGACCGCGATCGGGCTGCTCTTCCCGAGCGCGGGCAGCGAACAGGCGCTGCTGCTCCCACGCCAGGGTGCGGGCCTGCGGATCGTGCGCGCGGGCGACGGTCGTAACGAATTCATAGTCGAATTTTATCCGCGCAACAGCACATCGCCGGACCCAATCCTGCGGGTGAGAGACGATGAGCCTCAATTCCTTACCTTTGAAGATGGTCAAATTGTCGATTTGCTGCCGGTCCCGAGCGTCCGCGTGACCGTACGGCGCGTACCCGGGCTCTGGTTGCTGCTGCCGGCCCTGTTGCTGACCATCCTCGGCTTGATCGGCTACTGGCGGCGTCCCGGTTTTGCCCTGCTGCAAGACGCGCCCTGGAGCGCAAGTAAACGTGTCGTCATCGTGCAAAGCGATCGTCGGGCAACCATTGCAGCAGTCGATGGCCTGCTGGCGGACGCCGGCGAAGCAACGGAGTAGGCCAATCATGCTCGATCAGCTTTCCCGAAAAACTCCCTTTGTCATCGGCGTGGCCGGCGGGACCGGCAGCGGCAAGACCACGGTCAGCCGCGCCATCCAGGACACGGTCGGCCGGGAGCGCATCGCCTATTTGCAGCATGACAACTATTACCACGACCATAGCCATCTGCCGCCGGAAGAGCGGGCCAAGCTCAACTACGATCACCCGGACAGTCTGGATACGGACCTGATGGTCGAACAGCTCCAGCGGCTGCGCGACAACCGGGCCATCGAAGTACCGCTCTACAACTTCGCCACGCACACGCGCCTGCCCGACACCCTGCGCGTCGAGCCGGCCAAGGTGATTTTGGTCGAGGGCATTCTCATCTTTGCCGAGCGGGAGTTACGCAAGCTCATGGACATGCGCATCTTTGTCGACACCGATGCGGATTTGCGCTTCATCCGTCGTCTGAAACGGGACATGGAAGAGCGGGGCCGCTCCCTGGATTCCATCGTCAACCAATACCTGGCAACCGTTCGCCCCATGCACATGGAATTCGTCGAACCATCCAAGCGCTACGCCGACATCATCGTCCCCGCCGGCGGCCACAACCGGGTCGCCATGGAGATGATCGTGAGTCGAATTCATGCGTTATTGGATGGGCAGGATGACCCATAATCTGCCGGCCCGTAGCCATCATGCCACCCACCCATCCCATGCCCATCATCCTCGACGCCGGGCCGGCCGTGCATCAGTCTGCCGGTTTGAGTCGCTATGCAACGCGGCTGACGGAACATCTCTGGCGTGAGCAGCGGCAGCGTGTGGAATTGACGCTCTTCTACAACGCGCACAGCGGACACGCGTTACCGACCACTTTGCGCACGATCCCGACACGGACGGTGAATCAGGGGCAGTATCGCTGGCGACTGGGGGCCCTGGCCAGTCAGCAGTTCGGCATTCCCAACTATGCAAAAGCGATTCTGCCACCTGAGAACGGCGCGATCCTCTATCATGCGACGGAACACCTCCTGCCCCGTCTGCCCTGCCCCACGGTGCTCACGGTGCACGATCTCATTTTCGAACGCTATCCGGAACACCACACCGCGACCAACCGGGCCTTTCTGAAGCGAGCCATGCCGGCCTTCGTTCGGGCGGCCACGCACATCATTGCGGTCAGTGAGCAGACCAAACGCGATCTGATGGAGCTCTATGCGACTCCAGCCGAAAAAATCACGGTTGTCTATGAGGGAATCGATGCCGGATTTTCGCCTGCTGGGCCAGACGCAGTCGAACGAGTGCGGGACATTTACAGCCCGGAGCGCCCGTACCTCCTCATGGTCGGCACGCTGGAACCGCGCAAGAATCACCTGACGGCCGTGCGCGCGCTGGCCCGGCTCAAAGCGGCCGGCCGGCCCCACCGTCTGCTCATTGCCGGCGGCCAGGGCTGGCTCTTCGACGAAATCCGCCGTCAGATCGACAGCCTGGGGCTGCAAGATGACGTGCGCTTCACCGGCTATGTACCCGACGTGGAGCTGCCGGCCCTCTACAGCGGCGCCGCCTGCCTGCTTCTCCCCAGTCTCTATGAAGGCTTCGGCTTTCCCGTACTGGAAGCCATGGCCTGCGGCACGCCGGTCGTCTGCGCCAACGTGAGCAGCTTGCCCGAGATTGCCGGCGACGCCGCGCTGCTCGTTCCGCCCAGGGATGACGAGGCACTGGCCGCGGCCGTAGCGCGCGTGCTTGCCGATCCCGAGCTGGCGGCCAATCTGGTACGCGCCGGTCTAGAACAAGCGGGCCGGTTTTCCTGGTCGCGTTGCGCCAGACAGACGGTCGCGGTCTACGAAGGCGTCCTGCATGGGATATGATCGTCGTTTGGCGTGACGAAGCCGTGACGTGGCTGAGCGGCGATCACCAACATCATTCGCCGCCGCCTACGCTCTTGCGCGGCGGGTCTACCTAGCTGGGCGCCATCCGGATCGCGCCGTCCAGGCGAATAACTTCGCCGTTGAGCATGCGCGTCTCCAGGATGTATTTCACCGTGGCCGCATATTCCGCCGGTCTGCCCAGGCGCGAGGGAAAAGGCACCTGGCGGGCCAAAGATTCCCGGGCCGCTTCGGGCAGGGATGCCATCATGGGCGTCTCGAAAATCCCGGGCGCGATGGTGACGACCCGGATGCCGTTGCGGGCCAGATCGCGGGCGAGGGGCAGGGTCAAACCGGCGACGCCGGCTTTGGACGAGGCGTAGGCCGCCTGGCCGATCTGACCGTCGTAAGCGGCGATAGATGCGGTGTTGATCAGCACGCCGCGTTCGCCGTCCTCCAGGAGGGCAGCCTGCGCAAGTTGGTCGGCCGCCAGCCGGCAGACGTTGAACGTGCCGATCAGATTCACCTGAATGACGCGCGCGTAGCTTTCCAGATCGTGAACGCCCCCCCGGCTTAGCGTGCGCCGGGCCAAGACGAT
>CAYZLP010000706.1:0-339 GCA_964478635.1 uncultured Caldilineaceae bacterium | reverse complement strand
CGCCGCGATCGCCGGCCAGGGCAACGGCCGCCTCGACGCTGGCGGGATCGGTCACGTCCGTGCGAATGAAGCGCGCCTGCGCGCCCAGAGCTGCTGCCGCCTGCTCGCCGGCCTCGACGTTGACATCCGCCAGGATCACGTCGGCGCCGTTCTCCACCAGCATTTTGGCGGTAGCTGCGCCCAGGCCCGAACTGCCCCCTGTGACGAGAAAGGTGTTGCCGCGAATTTCCATGTGTGCTCCTAATTATGCCGAGCTGGGGCTCGGCGCTCCCGGCGGTGGCGAATCGGGAGGCGGGATTTTGGGTTCAATAGGCCTCGTCCCGTTGCGCCCGTTCGACA
>CAYZLP010000705.1:0-3344 GCA_964478635.1 uncultured Caldilineaceae bacterium | reverse complement strand
CCGTGTGGGCGGGCTTGGGCGGCAGCGCGTTCATGGCCACCTGGCTGACCGCGTATTGGGCCATTTCGCTGGCCGTCTTGCAGCCGCCCAGGTAGTGCACGTCGTCCGTGTAGCGGTCATCGGTGGCGTACATGGGCACGATGGCCTTCAGCGCGGGCGGTCGTTCCTTGGCCACCTGGATGGCCGTAAAGCCGCCGTAGGAGATGCCCCACATCCCCACCTTCCCATTGCACCAGGGCTGCGCGGCCAACCAGGCTACCACGTCGACGCCGTCCCGGGTTTCGGCTTCGGTGTACTCGTCCTGCGCGACGCCCGGACTGCTCCCCGTACCCCGGATGTCGAGGCGGCAGCCGGCATAGCCCCGCTGTGCGAGATACCCCATACGCGCGGTATCGGTGTTGAAGCGCCAGTCATCCTTGCGATAGGGGATCATCTCCAGAATGGCCGGGAAGGTCTCGTCGCCGACCGGTCGGGGAAGGTAGAGATCCGCCGACAAGCGGAGACCATCGCGAACGGGTATCTGCACGTTGCGGTGAATTTCGACAGTATAAGACGGAAGGGATGTCGTTGGGCGCATGGGTTGAAGCTCGTTTTGGTGTTGGGTTGCACGGGTCGGTGTCGACCGAGAGTGGAGTATAGCAGGAAAAGCGATTGCATCACCAGCGCAACTTCGCATACAATCAGCCAGACTGCGCCATCCTGCTGCTATTTTTCAGAGGTGAAGATGACCGTCACCGATCGTTCAGGCCGGCGCACCGCGCGTCGGCGACCGGCCACTGCCATTGTGGCCCCGCGTCTGCCCATGCTGCGCCATCCGCGTCCGCCCTATGACTGGCTTGAACCGCCTGCGCTGGAAGAGATTCACCGGGCGTCTTTGGAAATCTTGGAAGATGTCGGTGTCGACTTCTGGGATGATGAGGCCCTTGAGATCTGGGCGACAGCCGGGGCAAAGGTTGATCGCGGCCGGCGCCACGTGTGGATCGATCGCGGCCTGGTCGAGGCGGCCCTGGCCACCGCGCCGGCGTCCTTCACCTGGCGGGCGCGCAATCCGCAGCGGGACGTTTTCATCGGCGAAAACGCCATTGCCTTCGGCCCCAACGGCGGCATGGTCTTCGCCCAGGATCTGGCCGGCGGCCGGCGTCCTGGGACCATGGCCGACCTGACCGACTTCATGAAGCTCTCCCAGCTCTGTGACGTGCTCCACTTTGCCTGCTGGGAGCAAGTCGCGCCCCAGGATATCCCCGTCAACGTCCGCCATCTCCAGCGCATGGAGGCCGGCCTGACTCTCACCGATAAGCCCGTCATGGAAGCCGCGCACGGGCGCATCATCCCGACCGACTGTCTGGAGATGGCCCGCATCGCCTTTGGCGGCACGCTGCCCGCCGATCCGGTGATTGGCGACGTCATCAACGTCAACAGCCCCCTGCGCTTCGACGACCGCATGCTGGGCGGGCTGATTAGCTATGCCCGGGCCGGCCAGGCGACCTTCATCACGCCCTTCATTCTGGCCGGCGCCATGAGCCCCATCACCATGGCCGCGGCCCTGGCCCAGCAGAATGCCGAAGCCCTGGCCGGCATCACCCTGACCCAGCTGGTGCGCCCCGGCGCACCCGTGATCTACGGCGGCTTCACCACCAACGCTGACATGCGCAGCGGCAGCCCCGCCTTCGGCACGCCGGAGGGCGCCTGGGCCGTCCTGGCCGGCGCGCAACTCGCCCGGCGTTACGGCTTGCCCTACCGGGCCAGCGGCGGCTTGACCAATGCCAAGATCGTCGACGCCCAGGCCGCGTATGAGAGCCAGTGGACCCTCTGGCCGGCCGTCATGGGTCACAGTAACCTGATCATGCACGCGGTAGGCTGGCTGGACGGCGGCTTGACGGCTTCCTTTGAGAAGTTCATCATCGATGCCGAGAATCTGGCCATGTTCGCCCATTTCCTGGCCGATTTTGCGGTGACCGACGCTACCCTGGCCCTGGACGCAATCCGGGAGGTCGGGCCCGGCGGCCACCACTTCGGCACCGCCCACACCGAAGCCCGTTTCCGCACCGAGCACTACCAGTCCGCCCTGGCCGATCGTCAAGCCTACGCGACCTGGGAGGAATCGGGCGGGCTCGACGCCGAACAACGGGCCCATGCGCTCTACCGGCAGCTGCTGGCCGAATACGTCCCGCCGCCCCTCGACGACGCCATCCGGGCCGAACTGGCCGATTACGTCGTCCGGCGCACCCGCGACCTTGCCGGCGTCCGTCTCTATGATTGAACTTCGTCTCAATCAATAAGGATCAACTCATCATGCGCACAGACTACACCTATATCGTACTCGGCCTGGGCGGCATCGGCAGCGGCGCGGTATACTGGCTGGCTCGCCATTTCGGCGCCGACGTGCTGGGCATCGAGCAATTCGAGCTGGGCCACGTCCGCGGCGGCTCCCAGGACCATTCCCGGATCATCCGCCTCTCCTACCACACCCCGGGCTACGTCGAATTGGCCAAGCTGGCCTACGCGGCCTGGGCCGCGGTCGAAGCCGATGACGGTGCGCCCCTCATCGTGAAGACCGGCGGTCTGGACCTGGAACCGGCCGGCGCGGCCATCCCCTTGGCGGACTACATCGCCAGCCTCACCGCGGCCGGGGTGGCCCATGAGGTGCTCGACGCGGCCGACATCATGCGCAGGTGGCCCCAATTCCGGCTTGCGGACGATGTGCGTGGCCTCTACCAGGCGGACGGCGGCATCGCGCCCGCGGCAAAGTGCAATGCCGCCCATCAGCGCCTGGCCCGGGCCCTTGGCGCAATCTTGCTGGCCCAGACACCCGTCATCGACATTCGTCCCACAGGCGGTGAAATCGAGGTCATCACCGAAGATTGCGTCTACCGCTGCGGCTATCTTGTCATCGCCGGCGGCGCGTGGAGCAACAGCCACTTGCGCCATTTCGGCCTGCAGCTGCCCTTGACCGTGACCCAGGAACAGGTGACCTACTTCGCCACGCCCCATCTGGCCGATTTTGCGCCCGAGCGTTTTCCCGTCTGGATCTGGATGGATGAACCTTCATTCTATGGCTTTCCCGTCTATGGCGAGGCGGCGACCAAGGTCGCCCAGGATGTCGGCGGCCGGGAGGTGACGGCCTCGACCAGAAGCTTCGAACCCGACATGGCAGCATTTGAACGGCTGGAGCGCTTCACACGCGGTATTCTGCCCGGCGCGGTCGGTCCCGTGCTGCATCACAAAACCTGCCTGTACACCCTGACGCCCGATCGGGACTTCGTCATCGACACTTTGCCTGCCCACCCCAACATTGCCGTGGCCATCGGCGCGGGCCACGCCTTCAAATTTGCCTCGGTTATCGG
>CAYZLP010000704.1:0-3348 GCA_964478635.1 uncultured Caldilineaceae bacterium | reverse complement strand
GTCGCCACCACGCCCAACCTGGGGCCGCCCGACTGGCTCACCCGGGCCGCAGGCATGAACCAGGCCCTCCAGGGCATTATGACCATCGCGGCCGCGCCCCTGGGCGCGCTGGCCCTGGCTGCACTGCCCATCGGCGGCGCGCTCATGATCGACGTGGTGACGGCCGTCCTGGGCATCACGCCCCTCTTCTTCTACGCCATTCCCCAGCCGCGGACCTTGCCGGCCGCGGGCCAGACGACCTCCATCGGCCGGGAGATCATGGAGGGCGCCCGCTACGTGCGGCAGAACCGGGGCCTGCTCATGCTCTTCGTGGTGACGGGGCTGGTGGTGCTGACCATTCTGCCCGCCTTCTCCCTCACGCCCCTGCTGGTGACCGAGCATTTCGGCCGGGGCGTGAACGCGGTGGCGATCATGGAGGGGCTTTCGGGCGTGGGTATCATCCTGGGCGGCGTCTTGGTCAGCGTCTGGACGCCGGCCCACCGACGCATCGACATCGTCCTGGCCTCCTTCGCCCTCTCGTGCGCAGCCGTGGCCTTCACGGCCCTGGTCCCGCCCGCGGCCTTCGGTCTGGCCGTGGTCTGGTGGTTTGTCAGCGGCTTTACCTTCTCTACCGGCAACGCACCCATGATGGCCATTCTGCAGACGGTCGTGCCCAACGAACTGCAGGGGCGGGTCATCTCTCTGCTGAATGTCGTGATCGGCGTGGCCGGACCGCTGGGGCTGGCGGTAGCGGGGCCGTTGGGGGAAGCGTTTGGTGTCACGGCCGTTTTCATCCTCGGCGGACTGGCCGCGGCCTTTTTCTGCATGGCCGGCTTCTTCTCCAAGCCCTTGCGGGAGATTGAGGTCGCCGTACCTCAACGAACCGTAGCGTCTGGTTGACGGTCAGCGTGGGACAATCGTCCGCCGCGCGATCTCTTCCTTCACCACCGGCGCGACCCGGGTTCCCAGCAGCTCGATGGCGCGCATCATCTGGGCATGGGGCACGGTGCCGACGCTGAGTTGGAGCAGGAGGCGGTCGTGGCCGAAAATCTCGTGCTGGAAGAGGATCTTCTCGATGATTTCGTCGGGGCTGCCCACGAAGTTGGCCCCGCGCAGGGTGCAGGAGGCGTCGAACTGGCCCCGGCCCATGGGCGGCCAGCCTCGCTCCCGGCCGATCTTGTTCATGACCTGGGCGAAGGCGGGATAGGCTTCGTCCCGGGCCTGGGGACCGCTGTCGGCCAGGTAGCCATGGGAGTTGATGCTGAAGCGCAGCTGGGCCGGATCGTGGCCGGCCTCGGACCAGGCCTGACGGTAAAGCTGGGCCAGGGGCGCAAATTGCTCAGGTAGGCCGCCGATGATGGCCAGGGCCAGGGGCAGCCCCAGCGTCGCAGCCCGGACCACCGACTCGGGCGTGCCGCCCACGGCCACCCAAACGGGCAGCGGATCCTGGAGCGGCCGGGGGTAGACGCCCTGCTCCTGGAGCGACGCGCGGTGCGTGCCGCGCCAAGTAACCCGCTCGTGCTCCCGGATCTGTAACAGCAGATCCAGCTTCTCGACAAAGAGAGTGTTGTAGTCGTTCAAGTCGTAGCCGAAGAGGGGAAACGACTCGATGAAGGAGCCCCGCCCCGCCATGATCTCCGCCCGGCCCTGGGAGAGCAGGTCCAGCGTCGCGAAATCTTGAAAAACCCGCACCGGATCATCGGAGCTGAGGACCGTCACCGCGCTGCTCAGGCGGATATGGCTTGTGCGTGCGGCCGCGGCCGCCAGGATCACGGCCGGCGCGGAGGAAACGAAGTCGGGCCGGTGGTGCTCACCCAGCGCGAAGACGTCCAGCCCCACCTGCTCGGCCAGCTCGACTGTTTCCAGCAGGTTGGCAAGCCGTGCGGCCGGGCTGATCAGCTTGCCGGTCTCGGGGTGGGGCGTCAACTCGGCGAAGGAGTACAGGCCTAGTTCGAAGACGGGTGGATTGGTCATGAGGTTTGATCTCGTTTCCTGCAGCATTTCGAGTCTCAGTTATACCGGGAGGAAAAGCTTTGTTTTGCTGGCCCGTTCGCCCGAAGGCGTGCTCACCGGACGGTGCAGACAGTGACGGCGTTCAGCGTGACCTGCCTTAACTGGCGGAAGATTCGCTGTCGCTCACCCAACGTGCGATTTGCCGGCTGTAGTAATCAAGGTCCTCAATGTCGGTGCGGAGGATCTCGAATACACGCTCATTTTCGACTTCCCAGTAGAGATGGACGAGGAGATTGCGGAAGCGGGCCATGCGTTTGAGCCGTCCGGCGAGTTCGCTTTCGATCATGCCCGCTTCTGCCAGAACGCTGAAACAGTCGGCGTAGTTTTGCGGGGCGCGATTCCCGATTCGAGCGGCCAGGTGATTGCAGATGTCGATGGCGGCTTCGATGGCCACGATCAGTAGATACTTGGCGCTTTCCGTGTTGCGAAAATCGGCCAGGAACTCTGCTTCCGATTGGTCGGCAAGTTGGGCAAGGTTGCGCCGGGCATCCGCCATGACCCCGAGCAACTCGCGTATCCGGATTGAATCGATGGCTCTCATGCTAGATCTCGCAGATACTGATCGGCGATGGGCTTGAAGTCAAACCACATGTCCCAGGTTCGTTCCAGCCAGGTGTAGTATGCTTCAGGTTCGTTGAGGAGCAGCGGCTTACCTTTGCTCACATTGTAGGAGAAAGGTAGCGGTGCATCGTTGATGACGCGCACGTCGATGGGCCAGGGCAAACGCGCCTCCAATGCCTCACTCACGGTGAAGGCGAGATCCAGGTCGCCGGCTTTGGGCTGAACCGTCCGGTTCACCGCAAGCGCGATGTCCAGATCGCGAAAAGGCTCGCCAATCCCGGCGGAACCGTACAGGATGGCGAAACTCAGACCGGCGATATTCTGGAGGATCGTGACAATCTCTTCCCGGGCGCCTTCCCAGCTTGCCGCAGGATACGTAGTTTCCATCGTCTCTTTTCCCTTGCCGACTTGCGTTCATCCGCCTCCATCGTATCATACTCTTACGCCAGCGCAAGCAGCATGTCGATGCGCCGGCAATTCGCAATATACCGCCAATCGACCGCGGAACAAACCGGATACGGCGGATATTTTGAGGATAATCCGGCGCAATCTGCTAGATCCGCGGTCGATTTGGTTCAGAATTGGAATTGCTGTCGATGCGTCCATCTCTGATTCTTCGTGGTAACATATGCCAATCGCGGATAGGAGTGGCGCAGCTGACGCAGACTTCGACAGGCTCAGCCGGCGTCAGCTGCGCCACTCCTACGCCGATTTGTCCGTTCCTGTTTACGCACCACTGGTGATTCTTTTCCGACTATGCCCACCGACTTCAAACCACGCCCGGCCCAACAAGCG
>CAYZLP010000703.1:0-3348 GCA_964478635.1 uncultured Caldilineaceae bacterium | reverse complement strand
AGTCACCCCGGAGCCGGAGCTGTTCGAAGACCTCCTTGCGCCCGGCCACGAATCCGCTGGTGTAGTCGTGGACCTGGTTGCCGAGCAAGGCGATGGCATAGTGGTTGATGATCCAGCTCAAGGAACGGGCCATCCTGCCGTGGGCCACATCTGCGCCGCCGGGAATCCAGCGCGAACCCACGGCCAGGTCTGCGCCCTGGAGAACGGCTTCCACGAGGCGGGGGATGTCCTCAGGCGGCATGGAGAGATCGCAATCCATCCAGGTAATGATGTCGGCTCCGTAGGCCTGCATGCCTTCATCGATGCCGCGCTGAATGGCCGAGGTGAGTCCCGCCTCTTCTATGCGGCGGATGAGGGCGACACGGTCGCCGAGTTCGGCCTGCAGTCCCTCGACAACCTGCCACGTCCCGTCGGGCGAATCGTCATCCACCACCAAAACCATGTGGGGCGTAATGGCCGCTGCAAGCACCCGCCGGATCAGGGGCTCGATGTTTTTGCGTTCGTTGTAGGTCGGCAATACGGTGCAGACGAGGGGCTTGGTCATCGTGAATTCCTGGTCAGTTCATGCGGTCTGGCAAGGGCCAGCAGGCTCAGGCCCAAAGGAAAATTGTACCGGCGCAACCAGCGGGCCTCCCATCCCAGCGCCCCGGAGAGCAAACGATTGCTCCACCGGGCACGATATAGTTCCTCGTTGAGTCCCGCCAGCCCGGCCCGTTGCAGAAGGCGCAAGGTTGCCACCGGCGCCGCCACCAGCGAATCGACGTAGGTCAGACGTTCCATGGCGAAGCCCGCAGCCGCCAATAGATCGCTCAATTCCCCGCGCCGGTAGCGCCTGCCCGTGTTGAACGCGACATCATGGGGGCCATAGAGCTGCGGGTGTGCGCTCACGCGCACGACCAGCAATCCTCCTGCGCGGAGCGTACGCCGGCACTCGGCCAGCAGCACCGCGGCGTCGACCCCACGCTGATCAAGGACATCCAACGCCAGCACCAGCCCGAACGCGGCGTCGGGAAAGGGCAAGCGTTGGGCATCGGCCTGCAGCAGCCGGAGCGGGGAGGCATGCTCTGCGCCGAGCGGCTCCATGTGCAGATCGACGCCCCAAAAGGGGCCGGAGGCGCCGCAGGCCGCCAGCGCAGCCAACAAGTCGCCCCTTCCACAACCGACTTCGAGCACGGGACCGGCGGTGAGGGCATCCTGGGGGAGCATTGCACCCACAATTGCTTCCATCCCCCGCCGCCAACCGTAGACTGTCCCGTCGTGAAAGAGCGCCGGCAGCAACGTGCCATAGGAGCCGGTCATGGTTGAATGGTCACATTCCCCAACGCTACCCCGCCCGGCAGCAACTGGACGCCGTCGGGGCGGTAAAGCCCGGCCTGCAACAGGTAATCGCCCGGCGGCAGATCGGCCGGCAGCGCGATCTGGTATTCATCCAGGATGCGCCAACCCCGTTGCCAGCGCGTGGTTGGCAAGCTGCCGTTGCCCGGGGGACTGTCCCGCCCCGCGATGAGTGCGCCGCTCGCCGGATCGACCAAATGGGTGAAGACGGTCCACTCGCCGGCCGGTGCGGCCTCCGCCAGCCAGTGTAGCTGTAGATAGAGAATTCCCCCCGGCTGCAGCGCGGCCGGCTGCACGTCATATCCGACCAGGCGAATGCCGTCGCCAATGGCTTCATCCAGGGTCACTTGAGGCGGACGCGCCGGTTCGCTTGCCGCCGGCCGCACGGAGATGCGAGCATAATCGCCGCCCTGTCCATCGGTCACCAACTGCTCAACCGTCGCCGCGGGCAGCGCCTCGGGCAGGAGGAGCGGCGTGCGGAAATCTTCATGCTCGATGACGGCGTAATGCTCCGGCTGCGGTGCGGCACCCGTGTTCATGGGGAAGATATGGCGTCCGTCAAAGGCGACGGGCTCGGCCGGCGTTCCGAGGCGATCCCGCCAGGCGAAGGCCAGGGTGGTGTGCTCGCTGCCCCGGGGCGTAATGTAGACAGGCTCTCCTGCGGGCAACGCGGCGACTGATCGGCCGACTTCCCAAAAGCCGGTATCAAAGGCGTAAAAGAGATCGGGCATGCTTGCCCAACGCACAAAATAGTCCCGGGCACCGCCCACAGCGCCCAGCGTCAGGAGGAGGGCCACACCCAAACCTGCAGTGACCCGGGCCCATTCGTTTAGCCACTCCGGGCGCGCTTGCCCCCAGCGCCAAACTTCGTTGAGCCCCAGCCCGATGAGGACGGCAGTAGGTCCCGCTGCACCCAGAATGCGGTGAAAGTGGGGCGCATATTCGGTAAAGATACCCGGTACGAGCAGGCCGACCAGCCCCAGCAGCGGAATGGAATAGGCGGGATTGCCGATCCTGATCACGGCAAGGAGCAGCCCGAAATAGAAGGGCAGCGCGAGCCAGAGATTGAGGGCCGGTGCGCCGGGAATGTTGCGGCGCGGGTCCATATCCCCGGGCATGCCCAGCGGACCGAACATCTTGGCCGTAGCCACGACGTTGGGCCAAACGCCGGCATCAGCCGGGCTGCCCGTTTCGCCCATGATGACGACCTGGGTCGGCCGCATGAGGAGCAGCGCCTGATTCTCGAGAAAGAAGAGGCCCAGGGGCAGAACCAAGATGAATGCAGTGAACGCCGTCAGCACTGTTCCCCACAGGCGCGCGCGGCGCTTTTTCCTGGTTTCATTGCCAGACTGCATGGACGCTCGGGCAAGGGGCGCGCGGCGCTGGTGGAGCCAGAGAATGAATACGAGCGGGATCATCAGGAAGGGCAGAATCCACGCGGCCTGGTAGGTGTACATCGCGGTCGCGAGCAGGACGCCGCTGGCGACAAAGGCGAGGCGACTGCTCGTGCGCCAGCCCCGCAGGAAGAGCCACGTGACGCTCGCCCAGAGGAGCGGCACGATGACCGGCTCAATGCCCATGCGGCTGAAGTGCAGATGCCAGCGCATGACGGCCAGCCCGGCTGCGGCCAACAGGGGAAAGAGCGCGGTCACGCGCCGGCGGTCGAAGCGACGCAGCTCATCGCCCAACGCAAAGATCGCAGCCACACCCAGGATGCCGAACCCTGCGGCGGTCGTACGCATGGCCGTGGGCCCGGCTTCTCCGCCGAAGCGTTCAAAGAGCCAGAAGGTGAAGGCATTGGCATATGCGTTGGCAGGCGGCACGCCGAAGTTGCCGGTGAGGAAGATAGGGCGATAACCGGGATCGGTAAGAATGCGCCATGCTTCCATGCCTTCGAAGGACTCGTCAAAGTGGAAGCCGGGCGGCAGGCTATCAATCCGCCAGAGGCGCAATCCGGCCGCGATGATTAGGACAAGAAGAAACCCGAGCCAAATGGCCCGGGGCCTTCGCTCT
>CAYZLP010000702.1:0-3349 GCA_964478635.1 uncultured Caldilineaceae bacterium | reverse complement strand
GGAAAGCGCTCGGTGCCGTTGAAGAGCATGTGCTCCAGGAAGTGAGCCAGTCCAAGCTGATCTTCGTCTTCCTGCAGGGAACCCGCATTGATGGCCAGGCGCAGTTCGGCGCGATCTTCAGGTTCGGAATTCTGGCGGATGTAGTAGGTGAGCCCGTTGTCGAGCCGCCCGATGCGCACGGCGGGGTCGACCGGCAGTGGGTCATCGCTTTGCGGAACAGTTCCCATGCCGGCGGGCGGCGTCATGCCGATTTCGCCGGCGGGCACAGCGATGGGCTGGCAGGCGGCCAGCGCCAGGACGATAAGCAGAAGTAGGGCGCCCACAAGAGGGCGTGTTCGCAAGAAGCTATTCATAGTCAAATATCCTTCCGGTCTACAGGTGACGCAGATACGGAAACCAGCAATGGTATAATAGAGTTCCGTTATCTTAACAGACGATGGGAAAGAAAACTGCATGAGTGAATACACTATTCTGCTTCCGCCCTCGGAAGGGAAAGCGAGCGGCGGCGAACCCGGCCCCAGCTGGCTGGATCTTGCCGCCAGGCCGGCCGTCAACGCCTTCTGCACCCTCAACCCGCAGCGAGGAAAGCTCATCGACGCGCTGCACGCCACGCTGGCCAGCGCATCGACAACAAGTTTGCAGAAACTCTTTGGCGTGAAGGGCGACGCCCTGGCCGCAGCCGTGGAGGCAAACGGTCGTCTCCCTGCCGGCCCGCTCTTGCCCGCCATCGAGCGGTACACGGGCGTCATGTTCGACTACATGGATTACGGCACGCTGCCGGCGCCGGCCCGCAAGGCGTTTGACCGCAATGTGATCCTCTTCAGCGGACTTTGGGGCCTCCTGCGGCCAACCGACCTGGTTCCCGATTACAAGCTGAAGATGGACGCATCGCTGCCCGGAATCGGCAAGCTGTCGACCTTCTGGAAAGAGCCGCTGAGCGCAGCGCTGAATCCGGTCTTGGCCAAGCAAACGGTCTGGGATTTCCTGCCCAATGCCCATGCTGCGGCCTGGAAGCCTGTGCCCGGCGTCGGCCCCCGCTGGCAGATAAGATTCGTCCAGAGGGTGGAAAAGCAGGGCAAAACCACCTATCGCACGGTCTCCCACTGGTCCAAGGCGCTAAAGGGCGCCCTGGTACGCTTCATTTGCACACACAGAATCACGGACCCATGGGCATTTCAGGATTTTGCCCATCCACAAGGCTATGTCTTCACACCCGGTGAGAGTCGGCTAGGAACGGGTGGCGGAGTGCTGGTCTTTGTCAAGGGCTAGGCTGCAGGCACGACGAGAGCATGGGTTTTGCAAGTCCGGGCTATCGGCCGGACGTTCTCGGTAACGGGGAGCAGTCATGCTGGTAGCGATGGCCCCCAAAACTCGAGCTTCCATCCCAATTGCAAGCCAACAACCAGACCCTTCGCACCGGGTATGCTTCAATCGGTCCATGACCCAAGATTTACTGCACTTGACGCCGAACGGACTCTACTGCGCTGCGGGTGATTTCTACATCGACCCGTGGCAGCCGGTGGCGCGCGCCGTGATTACCCACGCTCATGCCGATCACGCCCGGCCCGGCTCCCAACGTTACCTGACCAGCCCGACCGGCGCCCGCGTCCTGGCGCCCCGGATCGACCCGGGCGCTCAGATTCGCGCGCTGCCTTTTGGAGAAGAGTTGCTGATCAACGGCGTCTCCGTCTCCCTTCACCCCGCCGGCCATTTGCTGGGCTCGGCCCAGGTACGGATTGAGCGTCGGGGCGAAGTCTGGGTGGTCAGCGGCGACTACAAGATCGAGCCGGACGTGACCTGTGAAGCTTTCGAGCCGATCCGCTGCCATACCTTCATCACCGAATGCACCTTTGGCTTACCCATCTACCGATGGCGACCCCAGGCGGAAGTTTTCCGCACGATCAACACGTGGTGGCGAGAGAATCAAGCCCGGGGGCGGACGAGTCTGCTCTACGCCTATGCCCTGGGCAAGGCCCAGCGGATTCTGGCCGGCCTCGATCCGTCCATCGGCCCCATTCTGGCCCACGGCGCGGTCAAGCGTTTTGTCGATCTCTACCGAGCGGCAGGCATGCCCCAGCCCGAGGTCCTCTATGCGGACGACGATGCGGCCCGCGCGCACCGGGGCCATGCCATTGTCATCGCGCCGCCGTCGGCCAATGGCATGCCCGGCTGGGTCCGCAAATTTGGTTCCAGCGCCCATGCCTTCGCCTCCGGGTGGATGACCATCCGCGGCGCGCGCCGGCGGCGGGCCATGGATCGGGGCTTCGTGCTCTCCGACCATGCCGACTGGCCCGGTCTGCTGACGACCATCCGCGCAACGGGTGCCGAGCGGATCGGCGTTACCCACGGCTACGTCAATCAGATGGCGCGCTACCTCAACGAAAACGGCTGGCGCGCCGAGATTATCCCGACGCGCTTCGAGGGCGAAAGCGGCGAAGAAGACACGTAATTGCCAGGTCCATATGCATCTTTTCACAAAGCTCTACACCGAACTGGATGAAACCAACCGCACCAACGAAAAGGTCGCGGCCCTGGAGCGCTACTTCAGGTGCGCACCGCCAGCAGACGCGGCCTGGGCCCTCTACTTCCTGACGGGCCGACGCTTCAAGCGGACGATCTCCAATACGCTGCTGCGGACGTGGGTGGCTGAAGCAGCAGAGTTGCCCCTGTGGCTGGTAGAAGAATCATACGATGCGGTCGGCGATCTTGCCGAGACGCTGGCACTCCTCCTGCCCGAGACTGGCGCCGGCCTCGAGCTACCCCTCCACCGCATCGTGCTGGAACGGATCGCCCCGCTGGCGCGCATGGACGAAAGCGAGCAGCGCACGCTGGTGACGCAGACCTGGCGCGAGATGTCCACGCGTCAGCGCTTCGTCTGGCACAAGCTCATCGGCGGGGCCTTTCGCGTAGGGGTGGGCCGGACGCTGGTCGTGCGCGCGCTGGCCAATGTGGCCGGCATCGAACCCGCGGTCATGGCCCATCGTGTCATGGGCGCCTGGGAACCGAGCGCAGACGACTTCACCGCTCTGCTCGATCCCGACACGAGGCAGGCCGATCACAGCCGGCCCTATCCCTTCTACCTCGCCTATCAATTGGAGAGCGCCCCGGAACAGCTAGGCCTCCGCAGGGAATGGCAAATCGAGTGGAAGTGGGACGGCATCCGGGCGCAAGTCATCAAACGCCAGGGTGAGGTGCTGGTCTGGACCCGGGGCGAAGAACTGGTGACGGACGCCTATCCCGAACTGCGGGACTTGGGCGAGATGCTGCCGGACGGCACCGTGCTGGATGGCGAAATTCTCTGCTGGCACGAGGGCGCGCCGCTGCCGTTCAACGTGCTGCAGCGACGGCT
>CAYZLP010000701.1:0-3352 GCA_964478635.1 uncultured Caldilineaceae bacterium | reverse complement strand
TTCCTGGACACCGAGCCCAGCAACTGGACCCTGGACGAGAAGACGGGCGAGTATTTCTGGCACCGCTTCTATAAGGAACAGCCCGACCTCAACTACGACAATCCGGAAGTGCAGACGGCCATGCTCGACGTCATGAGCTACTGGTTGGACATGGGCATCGATGGTTTCCGGGCGGATGCCGTGCCCTATCTCTTTGAGCGGGAGGGCACCAACGGCGAGAATTTACCGGAAACCCACGCCTATTTGAAGCGCGTGCGCGCCCACATGGATCAGCACTACACGGACCGCGTCTTGCTGGCCGAGGCCAACCAATGGCCGGAGGAGGTGGTGGAGTATTTTGGCACGGGCGAAGACGAATTCCACATGGGTTTCCACTTCCCGGTCATGCCCCGGCTCTACATGGCCTTGCGCCGGGGGGATCGAACGCCGGTCGTCGATATCATGCGCCGCACGCCGCCCATTCCCGACGCCTGCCAGTGGTGCATGTTCCTGCGCAATCACGACGAGTTGACGCTGGAGATGGTAACCGAAGAAGAGCGGCAGTGGATGTGGCAGGAATATGCGCCGGACCCGCGCATGCGCCTCAATCTGGGCATCCGTCGCCGTCTCGCTCCGCTGGTGGACAACGATCGTCGGCGCATCGAATTGCTCAACAGCCTGCTCTTTACTCTGCCGGGCGCGCCGATTGTCTACTACGGCGACGAAATCGGCATGGGCGACAATATCTGGCTGCACGATCGCAACGGCGTCCGCACGCCCATGCAGTGGCACGACGGCCCCAACGCAGGCTTCAGCGACGTGCCTGCAGACCGGCTCTATGCGCCCGTAATCGATGACGAGACCTACGGCTTCCAACAGATCAACGTGGCGTCCCAGGAAGCGGATGAGCATAGCCTGCTCAACACCATGCGCCACATGATCGGCGCCCGCAAGCAATCGCCCGTCTTCAGCCGCGGCTCTCTGGAATTTCTGGAGCCGGAAGACCAGGCCATTCTGGTCTATCTGCGCCGCTATGAGGATGAAGTCCTGCTGGCAGTACACAATCTGGTCGACGAAGAGCGCCCCGCCCGGCTCAACCTGTACGAATTCGTCGACCGCGCGCCCTATGATCTACTGGCCGCCGCGACCTTGCCCATCATCGGCCCGGAGCCGTATGTCTTGACGCTGCCGCCCTACGGCTATCGCTGGCTGAAGGTCGCGGGTTCGTAAGGAAGACCGGATACTGCCATACGGCGCAGAAAGAAAATTGCCGCCATACTGCGTAGCCTATGAGATCATTCATGCTGCGCTGCGCATCACTGGTGCTGACAACCGCGCTTCTGGTCGGAATCGCGCCGAGCGCACTTGGCCAAGCAGATCAGGACGTGCCCGGGCTGCCGCCTCTCGGCTTCCACGTCAATGGCGGTGAATTGCCCAACCTGGCTGCCGCCCACGCCGCCGGCGCCGACCATGTTGTGGTCGTCTTCAGCTGGCGCGACATCGAGCCCACGCCCGGCTATTACTACTGGGACCGCACGGATGAAATGCTGCAGGCCGCCGACTACTACGGCCTGGAGGTTATCGCGCGGTTGGGACGGCCGCCCGACTGGGCGCGCGCTGACCAAGGGCCGGCGCCGTGGCGCCTTGACGCCTATGCTGACTTCGTCGGACGGGCTACGGCCCGCTACGGCGATCGGCTGGCCGGCATCATCCTCTGGAATGAACCCAATCTGGCCCTTGAGTGGGATGGCCTTCCCCCGGATCCTGGGGCCTACGCCACCCTGCTGGCCGCGGCCTACCCCGCAGCCAAGGGACGCGCGCCGGGCTTGCCGGTCTTCATGGCCGGACTGGCCTTCACCCTGGGCGATGGCGCGACGGCGACCAATGACCTCGAATACCTGACCGCCGTCTATGCTGCGGGAGGCGGCGCCTACTTCGACGGGCTGGCCATGCACCCCTATGGCTTCGGACGGCCGCCCCAAGAGACGCCCGCCGCAGATCGCCTCAATTTCCGGCGCATGGAACTGCAGCGCGCCATTATGAAACGGTTCGGGGACGGCGACAAGCCGGTCTGGATCACGGAGATGGGCTGGCGCACGGCCGCACCCAATCCGGCCGACGGGTGGCAGGTCGTCAGCCCGGAGGACCAGGTACGCTACACCCGGGCGGCCCTGGCGTGGACGGCAGAGACTTACCCCTGGGTAGAACGAACGACTCTCTGGGAGATCAATGCCGGTCCCGACCTTTACGGCTACGGTATCTGGCATGGCCCAGACGCGACCGCCCCTCTGTACGTGGACCTGGTTGCGGAGGCCGACAGTCCGATCCCTGAGCCGGACGCCCCCCGCACGGTCATCCCGATTTTGGCCTCGGATACCATTGTGCGGCTGGGAGACGTCGGTACGCTGCACCCGCATTGGGTGCACCTCCATGCCGGCGGCGAGAACTTCTCGCCCGTCTGGCAAGGCCGCTTCTTTCTCGCGGATGCGGAGACAGCCCGGCCGTACGATCTGCTGCTTGAGTCCATGCAGATCGACCAGCCGGGGAACCGTGTCCTGATCAATGGCCGGCCGGTGGGTCGGCTTGTTCCCCGGACCCGCCCGGATCCCACCAGCACCTGGGCCCAGCAGCGGCTCGCTATCGATGCAGGCCTGCTGAAACCGGGGATGAATACCATCACGCTGATCAGCGGGCTCCGCAACCCGGTGCGCCAGTATGCGTGGTGGCGGTACGAAAATCTGCAAATCCGTGACGTGAAGCTGGTCGGCAGAGCCGACTCGACCCCGGCAGCGCCGCAGGTAGGCGCTTGGACCGCGTTGCCCAGTCCGTCCGGGTGGGCGGAAGTGAATCGGCTGCGCTATTTCCCCGATCCTGACGGCGCCGGGACGGTCTGGGCAACGGGCAATCGGGTGGGGCAGCTCTGGTCCGGGTTGCTGCCCGCAGACGGCGCGCCGCTGCGTCTGGTCAACCTTGCCGGACGTGAAGCCGAACGGACCTTTATCGATGCGCACCCGGTGGGCCGGGGCATTCTGGCCGCCACGGATGCCGGTCTTCTGTGGCAACCCGGGCCCGCGGACGCGTGGAAACCGGCTGCGGGCGCGCCGGCGACCTACGCCTATGTCACCACATCCTGGCGCGATCAGCTGCTGGCCGGATTCGAAGATCAGGGCATCTGGCGGGCGGACCATCCCGCCGGGCCCTGGAAATTGTTGGGGCTGCCGGGGCTGACCGTACTCGATCTGATGACCGGACCCGATGACGAACTCATCGCCGCAACGAGCTACGGCGTCTATCGCCACACAGGCGCCGGTTGGACGCGCCTCCCGGAAGTGCCACAGACCGCTGCCGAGACAGCCGATGCCGGCGCCCATCG
>CAYZLP010000700.1:0-3357 GCA_964478635.1 uncultured Caldilineaceae bacterium | reverse complement strand
AGGCCGTTGAACGCCGTGAGCCCCACGGTGATCGGATAGAGCTGGGGCTTGCCGGCCAGGTAGATCAGGGGCCCGAAGAAGTCATTCCAGGCAAAGAAGAAGTGGAAAAGCGTGACGGCCATGAGGGCCGGCTTGGCCTGGGGCAGGATGATCGACCAGAAGATGCGGAAATGACCGGCCCCGTCGATCATGGCGGCTTCATCCAACGCGCGGGGGATGCCCATATAGAACTGGCGCAGCAGGAAGATGTTGTAGCCGTTGGCGAAATACTGGGGCACGATCAAAGGCAGCCAGGTGCCGACCCAGCCGATGTAGTTGAAGAACGCATAGGTCGGGATCAGGGTCACCATGGGCGGCAGAATGATGGTCGCCATGACGATCAGGAAGAGCGTGTTCTTGTAGGGAAAGTTGTAGCGCGCAAAGGCATAGGCCACCAGGGAGGCCGATCCCACCGCGCCGATGGTGCTCAAAACGGCGTAGAGGACCGTGTTGCGCAGCAAGAGCGGAAAATTGATGGCGTCCCACGCTTCCAGGTAGTTGCGCCATACGGGATCCCGGCTCCAGGCTTGTTCCAGGGTGCGCCAGCGTCCCTCCCAGGCGATCAGGCCGGCTTCCGGATTGTTGGGATCGATAAATTCGCTGGCTTCCCGGCCCCTGTTGATCAGGGCCCATTCTTCGAAGCCTCGCTCGCCCTCGACCGGCACTCTGTAGACGTCGTATTCCCTGCCTTCGTAGGTGTAGGTCACGGGTGAGGCCGGGTACCAGGGCGCACCGGGCGTTGTAACCTGGGTATCGGTCTTCAGCGAAGTCATGAGCCCGTATCCCAGGGGCAGCAAAAAGGCAGCAAGCAGTACCGCGGTGAGCAGCGTTAGAAAAACCGAGGTCATGCGACTCTTGGTCTTATTGGAAAGGCCCGCGGCGGATGAACTTCCGCTCATTGATACTGTCGCCATGGTGAATCAATCCTCCCCTGCGTAGTAGACCCAGTAGCGGGCGCTGCCAAATAGAACGATCGTCAGAAAGAGCGACACCAGGAAGATCAACCAGGCCAGCGTGGCGCCATAGCCCATGTTGAAGAAGCGGAAGGACTGGTTGAAGAAGTAGATGCCGATGAAGTTGGTCCGGCCTTCTGGGAAACCGCTGCCGCCATTGAGGACGAAGGGAACCAAGAAATACTGCATGAGGGCGATGGCGCCCAGCACCAGGTTGTAGAAGATCACGGGCGAGATCATGGGTACGGTGATGTTCACGAGCTGCTTCCACCAACTCGCGCCATCAATGCGGGCTGCCTCGTACAGCTCCGTGGGGACGCCCTGCAGGCCGGCCAGGGTAATCATCATCGTGTTGCCCACACCCCAGAGGCCGATGAGCGTCAGGGTGAAGTAGATCAGATTCGGGTTGGCCAGCCAGCGGATGCCGTTTGCACCGATGGCCGGGATCCCAAAGACATTTTCCAGAATCAGGTTGAACCAGCCCGTCTGTTCATTGAGCACGCCGCTCCAGATCAGGACCGTCGCAACCAGCGGCACCATGGTCGGCATGTAGAACATGGTCCGGAAAAAGGCCTTGCCGCGCACGCTGTCCGAGTTGACCAGTACGGCCAGCAGCAGGGCAAAGGCCATGGTGATAGGCAGCGAAATCAGGGCGAAAATGAAGGTTACCCCGAAGGCTTGGTAGACATTGGGATCGTTGAAAAGCGCACGCTGCCAATTTTCCAAGCCGATAAACTCGGTATCCTGGGGTGTGGCCAGGTTAAAGTCCAACAGGGAAAAGCCGAAAGAGGCGACGAAGGGAATCAGGTAGAAAACAACGATGCCGATGAGCCACGGGCTCAAGAAAATCATACCCCACTTGATCTGTTCACGCTCGATGCGGCCCCGTTTTGAGGAACTGGCCTGCGGTTGCGCCAACGAATCTTCCTGGGCTGTTGCCGTTGCCATGATTGGTTATCTCCTCCTGGCAAAACTGCCTCGAAGCCGGCATTTCGCACCGGCTCCGAGGCAGTTGGTTGCATTCAGCTATTCATTGCCTGCAGCATCAAAGATGGCTTGGAGATCGACGATCAGCTTGTCCAGCTCGGCGTCGACGTCGAGGCCCGGATTCTCGGTCAGGAGCGTCCAGAACTCGTTGTAGCGTTCGTTGGCCTCCTGGGGGCTGGGCATGTAGCTCTCGTGGTTGGGATTGTCGGCGTAGGCCATGCTGTTTGCCACCACGTCCCAGTTCACTTCCTCGCCGCCGGGCACGGTGCCGGCGAAGGTGGAGAAGTAGTCGGACTGCAGGCTCAACCGGGCCGGCATGCCGCCGTACATCTCGGTCATGTGGGCCGCATGGTCACCCAGGAAGTAGGAGAGCACGGCAAAGGCTTCGTCGGGATGCTGACTGCTCTTCATGATGCCGAAGGTGTCGGCATGCATCTTGGCCGTCGTCGTGCCGTTGTATGAAGGCATGACGGCCGTGTCCCAGTCAAAGTCGACGTTGCCCATGCAGCAGCCGGGATACCAGAGGTGCGTGTGACCCATGGCCAGATTGCCCGATTCAAACCAGTTGCCGCCGCCCAGGATGTCGCTCTCGCCGTAGGGACCGCTGGGGTAGAAGTAGTCGGTCCACATGCCGTCGTAGAACCACTTGGTCGCCTCGCGCCAGTGATCCGGAACCTGGGCATTGCCTTCCTCATCGACCACGGCGCCGGCGCCGAAGAGGGTAGCTGCACCGCGCCAGTCGGTCCACATTTCGCCGTAGCCGAACTGGACGATGTTGTCGGGATCGAAGTCAGGGCTGGTCGCGTCGTTGCCGTTGGCGTCCACCGTCAGCAGCTTGGCCAGTTCGGTCATGGTCTCGATGTTCCATTCCCGCTCGTTGCCGTCCGCATCGATGTAGGGCGCACCATACTCCTGGGGCGGATAGGGCAGGCCGGCTTCGTCAAACAACTCCTTGTTGATGGAGAGGTAGGAGGGGAAGATGGCGAACGGCAAGCCTAGCTGGCCTTCGGTTTCATCGACGTAGAACTGCACCATGTTTTCATCGAAATCAGAGAGATCATAGTTGTTCGCCTCGATCTGCTCCGTGAGGTCGAGCCAGGCGCCGCGGAAGAAATCGCGGCCGCGGATGCCGACCGGACCGACCAGGTCGGGCGCATTGCCGGCCGCAATCTGCGTTGCCAGCGTCGTATAGGCCTGATCGGCGTCGACGATTTCGAGGACCAGCTCGATTTCGTCCTGCATGGCGTTGAACTCCTCGACGACCTCTTCTTGCGGCGCAAACATGGACTCATCCGAGCCGGCGCCCAGGCCCACAAACCAGCGGACCTGGACCCGGTCGCCGCTGGCCGGCGCGGCGGCTTCTGCTGCGCCTTCCTCA
>CAYZLP010000699.1:0-3361 GCA_964478635.1 uncultured Caldilineaceae bacterium | reverse complement strand
GTCCAGGTTGTGGACCTGGAGCGGGACAACGTGCAGCTTCACACCTGGTTTCACGTCGTCCACGGCTGCAGCGTTGAGGAGCTGTTGGGCGTTGTGCGCAAACTCGACGGTCTACGCACGGCCGAAATGGCCGTGACGGACCTGCCCCACGCCCTCTGGGAGCGTAGCGCCGTCGGCTACCTCATCACGGCCGAGCAGCAGGGGTTCCTGTTCGAGCTGGCCGGGGATGGCCCCCCCGAACGGGACTGGGTGACGATGCTGGATTGCCTGGTAGACGGCTACGGTGCGGTAGCCGATGTAGACCGTACGCTCAAGACCGATATCGACGATTTGCGCATCCAGTACCCCGGCCTGGCCGGCCTCTTCGTCTATCCCCAGTTTTCGCCCGATGTCGTGCTGCAGACGGCCACCAAGGGACGGCTGCTGCCCGCGGGATTGACCCGCTTTGTGGTGCCCGGACGCATTCTGCGTGTCAACGTCCCGCTGGCGCTACTGGCCGGCGAACAATCGCTGGCGGAGAAGCGGGACTGGCTGGACGGGAAGGTGGAAACCCTGTTGGCCCAACGGCGCATGCGCTATTATGAGGAGCCGGTGATTCTACTTGATGAATGATGGCTGATGCGTTGATTTGCTTTCACGGAGACCTGGACTACTTCCTGGCCGACAGCGGCCAGGGGAGGGCGGTGGCCGTCCCGCTGGACGAGGACCGGCCGGCGGTCAAGCACCCTATCGAGGCCCTGGGCGTACCCCATACTGAGGTCGGCGCCATCCGCGTGAACGATGTCGCGGTTGACTTCGCGTATCGCCTGGTTCCCGGTGATCGGGTCGACGTGTATGGCCGGGACGCGGCCGGGTTGCTGCCCGACGCCCTTGTACTGCAGCCGGACCCACCCGCACCCGCGCGCTTTGTCGCCGACACCCATCTGGGACAACTTGCCCGCTATTTGCGCCTCTTCGGTTTCGATACCCTCTACCGTGATGACTACGCCGATGACGAACTGGCCCGCATTTCGGCCGGGGACGGACGTATCTTGTTGACCCGGGATCGGGGCCTGCTCAAGCGCAAGATCATCCGCTTTGGCTACTGCGTGCGCTCGACCGAGCCGCGCCGGCAGATTGGAGACGTGATCCGGCGGTATGAACTCTCCGGCGAAGTGCGCCCCTGGCAGCGCTGCGTCCTCTGCAACGGCCTGCTGCAGCCGGTAGAGAAGGAGGCGATTCTGCACCGTCTTGAGCCCAAAACCCGCCTCTACTACGATGAGTTTCAGCAGTGTGACGGCTGCGGTCAGATCTACTGGCAGGGCTCCCACTTCGAGCGCATGCAGGCGTTCATCGCGGAAGTCACGTGAGCAAGAGCCTCATTTCGAGCGAAGCTCTCGCTGTCATTCTGAGCGAGTCCGCGCCAAATCTTCGAAATTTGTAGCGCCCATGTGCACTAACCCTTGATAACCGCCACGGGCTCCAGCCGGGCGACGGCCCGTGCGATGCCCGCACCTTCGACCGCTTCGATGACGGCTTCGACCGGCTTGTAGGCCTTGGGCGCTTCTTCGGCCAGGCCGCGCAGGCTGCCGGCCTGGATGTGAATGCCGCGCCGGGAGAGCTGCTCCCGCAGGGCGTCGCCGCGCACCTGCTTGCGTGCGGCCGTCCGGCTCATCATACGCCCTGCGCCGTGGCAGGTGGAGCCAAAGGTGTGGCGCATGGCGGCGTTCGTGCCGGCCAGCACGTAGCTGGCCGTTCCCATGGAGCCGGGCACCAGCACCGGCTGCCCGACGGCGCGATAGTCGGCCGGAATCTCTTCATGACCCGGCCCGAAGGCCCTGGTCGCTCCTTTGCGGTGTACGCACACGCGCATCGTTTCGCCATCCACCGTATGGGTTTCAATCTTGCCGATGTTGTGGGCAACGTCGTAGACCTGGCGTAAATCAAAGCGCAAGCCGGCAGGCGCCAGGACCTGCATAAAGCTCTCCCGGGCCAGGGCCGCCAGGGTCTGGCGATTGGCAAACGCGAAATTGGCCGCGGCACACATGGCCGCGAAATAATCCTTGCCCTCGGGCGAATCCATGGGCGCGCAGACCAGCTCCCGGTCCGGCAGCTTGATGTGATAGCGCTGGATCGCCTGCTGGAAGGCGCGCACGTAGTCGGTGCAGACCTGGTGTCCCAATCCCCGGGAGCCGCAGTGGATTTGGACCACGATCTGGTCAGGAAAGAGCCCATATGCGCGGGCCGCCTCTTCGTCGTAGGTGGCGACAACTCGGTCGATCTCCAGGAAGTGATTGCCTGCGCCCAAGGTGCCCAGTTGATCCCGCCCCCGTTCCTTGGCGCGGCCGCTGACCTTCCCGGCATCCGCGCCCGGGATGCAGCCGCCGGCCTCGGTGTGGACCAAGTCGGCAGCAGTGGCCAGACCGTTTCGTTCGCACCAGCGGGAACCCTCCTCCAGGATGTGGTTGATCTCACCATCGGTCAGCCGGTAGCGTCCCCCCTGGCCCACGCCGCTGGGGCAATTTTGATAGAGAACCCGGACGAGATCGGCTACATGGTTTTTGATCTCGTCGAAGTAGAGGTCCGAGGCCAGCAGACGTACGCCGCAATTGATGTCATACCCGATTGCCCCCGGCGAGATCACGCCGTCGGGGAGCCGCGTCGCGGCGACGCCGCCCACGGGAAAGCCGTAGCCCTGGTGCACATCGGGCATGGCGATGGCATAGCCCACGATGCCGGGTAGGGTCGTGGCATTCACCAATTGCTCCAGGCTCTTGTCGGTGAGCGCCTTTTCCAGGAGTTCCCGGCTGCTGATGATCCGGGCCGCCGTGCGCATATCCGGGCGAAAAGCGCGGGGAATCTCCCACACGTAGGGGCTGATCTGGATGAGATCCTGCTGTTTGACCATGGTGACCTCCTGAGCTTGGCTCCGTTCAAATATCGAAATAGACCTGGACCATCCAGGCGCCGTTCCGTTTCTCGATCACCAGGTCGTGATAGGTGACGGCCTTGATGTGCAGCGCGGGCGGTTCGCCGCTCGGTGCGCCGCTGACGGTGGCCTTTAACTCGGTGGGATGCCAGTCGGTAACCTGCGCCGCCGTACAGATGTCGCCCGTGGTTTCATAGAGATAGAGGAGTTCGTTTAGCCAGTCGACGAGCAGCGTGCCGGCATCGGGTGCGCGGACGGTGATCGTGCGGACGGTCTGCTTGGCGATAGGATCCGCAATGGCCCCGATCAGAGCGAACATGGCTGCTGCCATGCAGGCATAAGCCTCGGCGCGGTTGGCTGCGAAGACGCGCAGGCCGATTTCCGCCGTATGCTCCAGTTCCTCGACCGTGCAGCCCTGCATCGACATAGAGAGCAGCGGCGGGTCCAGGTCGA
>CAYZLP010000698.1:0-3365 GCA_964478635.1 uncultured Caldilineaceae bacterium | reverse complement strand
CCCGGCATCTTCTTGGCGGCAACGCCGGGATCGACCGCAGCGTCATATTGGATGGGTCCCTCGATAAGCAGATCCGGTCGTCGTTCCTGGGCCAGCTTGGTCGCCGCACGCACGCGCTCTACGTCTTCCCCCTGACCGGACGCACCGGAACTGTAGGATAGCATGGCAACTTTGGGCTCGACACCAAAGGTCTGGGCCGTATCCGCCGAGGCAATGGCGATTTCAGCCAGCTCTTCCGCATTGGGATTGGGATTGACAGCGCAGTCCCCGTAGACCAGAACCCGATCGCTCAGGGCCATGAAGAAGACCGATGACACCACGCTGAAGCCCGGCTTGGTCTTGACGAACTGGAGGGCGGGGCGAATGGTGTGCATGGTCGTATGGGCCGCGCCCGAGACCATGCCGTCGGCCTCCCCTTTGTAGACCATCATCGTGCCGTAATAAGAAACGTCCGCCATGAGGTCTCGGGCCTGATCCAGGGTCATGTTTTTATGGCGGCGCAATTCATACAAAGTCTGAACGTATTCATCAAACTTGGGCGATTCGTCCGGTTTGATGACGGGTACCCGGTCGAAATCAATACTCAGTCCCAGGCGCTTGGCAATGCCCCGCACTTCGTCACCGTCGCCCAGAAGCGTCAGGTCCACGACGTCACGGTTGAGCAGCACTTCCGACGCTTTGAGGATGCGCTCATCGTTGCCTTCCGGCAGCACGATGTGTTTCTTGTCGGAGCGGGCCTGCTGCAACAGATTGTAGATAAACATTTTGGGCGTCATGGCGCGCGGTCGAGCCGTAGACAGGTGGCCTTCGAGCGTCGCAACGTCCACAAAATCCTCGAACAGCTTGAGGCTCAGGTCGATCTTGGCCCGGTTATCCCCCGTCAGATACGAACGAACGTCGCCGATCTGGACGGCCGTGTCGTAGGTGTCCGTGGGCACGGCGATGATTGGCAGGACATTGTCCAGACCGTCCAACAGCTTGCGCACCGATGCCGGCGGTCGATGCTCCGTCGTCAGCAAAATGCCGGTCAGCTGTGGATAGTTCTGCGAAAGATGGGCCTGAAGCGCACTGAGTATGACGTCACATCGATCACCGGGCGTGATGAGCAAGGCGTTATCGGTGAAATGGGACAAAAAATGGGGCAGCTGCATGGCGATGACCAGATAGTCGTAGGCCAGGCGATCCAGATGCTGTTCGCCATAGAGCACATCGGCGCCCAAGAATTCGCCAATCTCGCGTACGGTGGGGCTGCGCAGCACTTGATTGGCTGGAATCACAGAAATGAAGGGGCTCTTGTTTCCCAGTTCTTCTTGCAGCGCGCCCCGCAACATCTTCACCTGGCCCTCGGCCGCGCGGTTGATGATCGTGCCAATGATCTGACAGCCGCGATCCAGATAGTGATCTACGGAGAGACTGACCGTGCTGACCACGGTTTCGATCTCTCGATTGGCCGCCGTTCCTACGAGCAGTACGGGCGTCCCCAAGTTACGGGCGATGTCGGCGTTGATATCATACTCAAAGAGTGCGCCGACCCCCTCCAGATCGGTACCGATGACCAAAATAAAGTCGTAGTCCTCTTCCAGAGCCTTATATTTCTGAATGACCTTGTCGAGCGCCTCATCGTAGCGCCCGTGAGAAATGAGGTAGGCTGCTTCGGTACGGGTGAAGGCATACGTATCGTGATAATCCTGGTCCAGATTGTAATGAGCGAGGAGCAGATCGATGTTCTTATCGCGACGATCACGGCTTCCCCGAATGACCGGCCGGAAAACGCCGACCCGGGGCGTCTTGCGCAAAATCATCTCCACTAGACCCAGAGACACCAGCGATTTACCGGTGTAGGGCTCGATGGTTGCAAGATATATGGCGTTTGTCATGCTAGTATCACCTTCGTGTGAAAGCAGTCACAGGCATGTACCCCGTATGGGGTCACCCGACCACTCCAATGGTACACAATTGGCGCCGCTTCGTCTATCCGGCGACCCGGTGTGGTGCCTGGGCAATGAACAGGACGACCGACCGAGCCGCGACCGCATAGCGTTTGCTGCGAACAATGGGCGCGACCGGCGGCTCCCGGAAATCCTGGGGTGCAGGCAGCGCGGTGTCGACGATGCAGCGCCAGCCCTCGGTGCCGGCTGGCTTGGGCGGCAGGGCAAAGCGCTGTGGCTCCCAGTACGCATTGAGAATGGCGTGAAAATAACGCCGCCCCCCGATGCCCCGGGCCGTAAAGGCAATACTGCGGGATTCATCGTCCCAGTCCGGTTGGTAGAGTTCAGTGCCGTGCCACTGAATGCGGGCATAGTGCAGCATCTCGTCCAGAGAGATATTGAACTCACCCTGAAATATGTCCAGCGCCCGGCGCAGGCGAACAAGATGCTGGGTGAAGCGAAAGATGTCGGGATATTTGTCCAGCAGTGTCCAATCGAGCCAGCTGATTTCGTTGTCCTGGCAGTATGCGTTGTTATTTCCCTGCTGGGTGCGCCGCATTTCGTCTCCCATCAGGAGCATGGGAACACCCAGCGACATGAGCAGAATCGACAGGAAATTCTTGACCTGCCGCGTGCGCAGTTCCTCAATCGCGGGATCGTCGGTGGGTCCCTCAACGCCACAATTCCAGCTCAGGTTGTGGTTGTGTCCATCCCGATTGTCTTCCAGATTGGCGGCATTGTGTTTCTCGTTGTAAGAGACCAGGTCGTTGAGCGTGAAGCCGTCATGGCAGGTGACGAAGTTCACGCTCTGTTCGGGGCCCTGCCCCTCTCGGGCGTAGAGATCCGGGCTGGCCAAAAAGCGGGTCGCAATCGTGCCCACCATGCCGGGATCACCCTTGACAAAAGACCGGACGTCGTCGCGGTACTTGCCATTCCACTCCTTCCAATGATCACCCACGAATTGGCCGACCTGGTAGAGACCGGCGGCATCCCACGCTTCGGCGATCAGCTTGGTGCCGGCCAGCACGGGGTCCGTATCGATGTCCAGCAATATAGGCGGGCTGGGCCACGGTGAACCGTCAAACCCGCGTGAAAGAATCGAGGCCAGATCAAAGCGGAACCCATCAACATGCATCTCTTCTACCCAGAAACGCAGGCTGTCCAGAATCATGCGGCGCACGGTGGGCTGATTGGCGTTCAGCGTGTTGCCCGTCCCGCTGTAATTTGCATATGTGGCCCGATCATCATTCAGAAAATAGTAGGTTTCATTGTCGATCCCACGCCAGCAAAATGTAGGGCCTTCCCGGTTGCCTTCTGCCGTATGGTTGTAAACAACATCGAGGATCACTTCGATGTCGGCTCGATGGAGCGCCTTCACCATGTCCCGAAACTCATCGATCACGCCGGTCAAGTCAGGCGAGGCAGCGTAGTGGGTAT
>CAYZLP010000697.1:0-3371 GCA_964478635.1 uncultured Caldilineaceae bacterium | reverse complement strand
TCCTCGCGTCTCGACCCCAGGCACCCAAATGCCGAAGTTGTTCTTGAGTCATCACGAAGATGAATCGCTGCAGCCCTGAACCGAAAAGTCCAGATCACGTTTCTTCCCCTGCGTGGTTCGACCGCACGAGCATCGCTTCGTCCATCCCGCCACGCACCGAACGAAAAACCCCTGCAGAGGCCACCCCGCCGCCGTAATCCAGGGTCGTGAAGTCACTTTGTGCTGTGAAACTGAGGCCCCTAACATCGGCAGCGTACGAATTCAAGTCGACAAAACCAATATCGATCTTCGGTACACCGTCGACTTTGACGTCGCGCAACATCACAGCGACACCCGGAAGACCTCCCCCATCGAGGTTCCCGTCGTCTGGGGCCTGCTGCATTCCGATGACGAGGCTATTCCCTCGGTGACCGCCATCGAAGTCGAGAAGATCGAAGGCAAGTGTCCAATCAGCTGCGTGAGAGATTGTTTTGCCAGCCGGAGAGACCATTCGGCCGAGGTCACTGTATTGGTTGATGCGGTTCCTTCGCAAGTCGGTAATCGACCGATACAAACACGTATCCAGCTTTCAGAAAACGGTCTTGCATCAGATCATCGACGCCATTCACAGGCCAAGCGGGAAAACTGCGATCCCCAATAATCAGCGCGCCCCCGTGAATGTACATGACGATGGGCCGATTTGCGTTCACACTGGACGCACCGTATACGTCGAGTTTCAACTCCAAGTCGCGGTAGGGTTCGGGCTGGCTGACCGTCTTGAAGGTGTATGTCGCGTTTGGTGTTGCGGCACACGTAATGGAGATTATCAGTAGATAGCCCAGTACGGTGGCCGCAGCGAGTTCTTGCGGGAAATCGATCTGCCAGTTCGTATTCTGCTCCCACCGCGAACTAGTAAGACCAGCATTCCAAACGCCAGCAACAGCCACGCCCCCGGCTCCGACAACGGCACTGGTTCCCTTAGTCCCATCTCATACCCGCCATTCTCCAGCGCCTTCACCAAATCGCCGGTGTCGAACACGCTGTTGCCATTCACGACTTGATGTCACGGGTAATCGGCTTCACTTGGTAGCAGCGATCGGGATCACGCAATCGCGAGTAACCATTGTCGAGCGAAATGAGCCAGACTACCTCTTACGACTGACCTGCATCCCGTCGTCCTGGCTCCGCGCAAGCGTCATTTGTGGAGCCGCTGCCATTTGTCGTCACGAGGATCAGTCGGCTCACCCCCTACGGTCCCGTTGCCCCGTAGACGGAGAATTGTCCCATCCTCTTCTAGTGTCATCGTACTTCTTGATTCAGTCTTGCGTCCATCCGGGAGCATCCCAGAGGCGGTCTCGATCCACTTGCCGTCTTCCTTCGTGTACGTGAGATGATCCACTAAACCACTGGAGTAGACAACCGTTCCACCAATGCGTTCCTCGCCAGCGCTGTAGACCCATAGCACAGTTCCGGAGGCCAAACCACCGTAGAACTTTCCGATCATCGCATTTCCGTCTTCAATCGGATTGACGTCAAGGTAACAAGTGGCCGTATCACCTTTCTTCCCAACCCCCGGCCAGTCTGTGACCCATTTGACCTGACCGATCCAGCGACCAGTAAACATCGCGCTAAACTCATCGAAGTCTGTCTTCTTGATGTTCTGTGCAGTGCCGGATGTAGTAAGAAGTGCCACAAGCGCAAGCGCAAGAACAGACTTTTGAGATGCGTGCATCTGGGTTCTCCTTCTAGATACGTGAGGATTCGATTTACGTGAATGCAAGAATTATGGACTTCTCCTGAAGCGTCTGAGCAGCAATGGCGGCGTGCTCTTTCACGATATCATTCAACGCCCAGTTAGGAGCTTATCGCTCGGGCCAATTGAGGACAACGACTTACTGATCTGGCCTAAATTGCCAGTCTGGCTTAATTGTGCGCTGCTGACGCCCTCGCGTGTCTTGGCCCCGTTGCCGTCAGTCTGACGCAGACAATGCGACGCGGGCTTGATGCAAAAACGCAAACAAGATCCTAATCCGGCATCATCCTGCAGGACGTCGCACTCTCAGGACTCCCAGCAGGCCAAGTAGGCAGAGCAAAGTCGAAGACGGTTCCGGCACGAAGACTGCTTGCCACACGAGAGAGCCGAGGGATCGGTTCGTGGCGACTGGCGAAGCAGCGTTCACGTTCCAGACAGCTCCACCAGGAGGAACACTTGTCGCGTCTTCGAAGATGGTCCAGGTCGTGCTCGTAGGCAGCGTCCAATCAATGAGCAGATTCCCTTGGCTTGGGTCGTAGTAGAATGGTTTCTCGAATTCCATGACGATGTCAAACGCTCTTGGCCCCTCTGGCGGACCGATGTTTTCAGTGGACCACGTAATCGGACCGTCAATTATGACCATCTCGTCGTCGCCCACGTTGTCGGCAAAAGTGAAGCTGAGGTTCTCGGGATCCTGTTCTGTCGTCGAGATTCTGAAGATCATTTCCGTATTCATAGTCCGTGGAGAATTCGTGCCGCTGTCGGGCCGGTTACGCAGTTCTGTTAGCCAGCGATGTGTTTCCGGCAACGAAGTAAATGCTTCAGCTGGAATGGCCCATTGAATTCGAGCTCCATTCGGCCAAGTCTCCGATTCCCTCGTGTCGGTCGCTGGCGCCTCTACGTTCTCGTATTCAGGGGGGAAGAAGATCGAGATCTCTTGCCCAACTGCAGCTGCCGTCATCCCGAGCAAGCCCGCAACAACAATGACAAAGGAAGTCGTCCGTCTCGTCATCATGTCATTCATCTCCACACATCGTTGGCGCCGCGACAATCGAAAAGGCATGATACTACGGTAACCTCGCAATGGTCACGTCGACTGAGCCTTGATGAAGGCGGTCCATCGTCTGCAGATGCGGTAGCAAAACCTGCGTCGGTGTATGTTACTGCGAGTGGACGTCGTACGCCCTCCATCCACGATCAGCTCAAGACTGACCGGAACAAGAGCATCGCCCTAACCCGGTCAGTTCGTGATTCAAAGGCAGCTGATGTCCCAATCGACTGTGGCCTACCTATATGCATGCGAGAAGCACGCCGCGACCGTCCCACGCTTCCGGAAAAAAATGCGTCGGGGAGACAGACGTCGCGTAATGTCAGCTGCCCCGATGAGGGGGCAGACGTTCCCGTTAAGGTCGCTTGGACGGGCCGCGAGTCCCGGTTCGGCGACTGCGTAAGTGACCGAATGGCATAGGGTTACAAAGACTCGGACTCTGTTTCCATCGAAACTCGTTTCTACCAACTGGATGCGGGGCCAGAACTCACCCATGAACGGAACCGCAATGTACCTGCGCGATGAAATGGGGCTCTGGAGGATCAACGCAATCGGAACGTGTCGATGGCCACATCGACGTCCGAAGCGTCG
>CAYZLP010000696.1:0-3372 GCA_964478635.1 uncultured Caldilineaceae bacterium | reverse complement strand
AGGCGGGCGGGGAATACGTCATCGGTTTCGTCGGCACGCTGAAGGCCTGGCACGGCATGGAGCATCTGGTCGATGCCTTTGCCCGCGTCGTTGCCGTTCTGCCCCAGGCCCGGATGCTTGTCGTGGGCGACGGTCCGCTGCGGGGTGAGCTGGAAGCACGGTTGCGTCAGCACGGCTGTCTCCATCGGGCTACCTTTACCGGCCCCGTAGATCACCAGGATGTACCCGGCTGGCTTGCCGCCATGGATGTTGCAGTCGCGCCCTATCCGGACCTGCCTGATTTCTACTTTTCGCCGCTCAAGGTTTACGAATATATGGCGGCCGGCCTGCCGGTAGTGGCCAGCGACATCGGCCAAATTCCCGACGTTATCAGCCATGAGGAAAACGGTCTTCTCTGCCGTGCGGGCGCGGTCGACGAATTGACCGGAGCGCTCCTGCGACTGGCCCGGGATCCCGCCCTGGCGGCTCGGCTTGGCGCTGCCGCCTCCGTTACTGTACGCACCGAACACACCTGGGAGGCGGTGGCGCGGCGGATTCTGGCTCTGGTTGAACCCGCCGGCTCGACAACCCGAGTCGGCGGGGGAAAGTCATCTGGTGACCCTTCCTTGCAGACCGCTCTGCCGGGACTGTGGCAGATCTTGCGCCGCTTTCGGTCGCCGCTGCAGCATCAATGGCGGCTTCTGCTGCTCGGCTTTGTCGCCATGTTGGGCACAGTGCTCATGCGGCTGCTGGAGCCCTGGCCGCTGAAGTTTGTGGTTGATTATCTCAGCGGCGAGACGAGCGCGCTGCCCAACGCCGCGCCGCTGGCGATCCTCATTGCCGCAGCCGGCGCCATCGTTCTGGCCGTAGCCGGGCGTGCGCTGCTTTCCTACGTCAGCACCGTCACCATGGCCCAAGCCGGCAAGCGCGTGACGGTGGAGATCCGGGCCGAGCTGTACGCGCATCTGCTGTCGCTTCCCATGAGCTTTTTCCAACGCACCCGCAGCGCGGCGTTGCTCACCGCGGTCATCGGCGACATTGGGCGGCTGCAGGATGTGGCCGTCTCCGCATTGCTGCCGCTGGCCGTCAATCTCTTGACCCTGGTAAGCATGGTGGCCGTCATGTTCTGGATAAACTGGCAGTTGACCTTGCTCGCCCTGGTCGCCTTTCCCCTGGCCTGGCTGACCATGCGCCGGCTCTCGGTGCAGATCCGCGCGGTTGCGCGCAAACAGCGCAAGCGGGAAGCGGCCCTGGCTTCGGCCGCAAATGAGGCATTCAGCGCCATGCCCGTGGTCAAAATCTTCGGCCTCCAGGAAGAGCTCTCCCGTAGCTTTGCGGCCGTGACGGACAAGGAGTCAAAGGAAGACGTACGCGGTCGCCGCCTGGCCGCCCGCCTGGAGCGGGAAGTGGATATCTTTATCGCTGCCGGCACTGCCATCGCCGTCTTCTATGGCGCGCTGCTCGTCACTCGGGGAACGCTCACGTTGGGGGATCTCGTCGTCTTCCTGGCCTACCTCAAGAGCGCGTTTCGACCGTTGAAGGATATGGCCAAGTACACCGGTCGCATTGCCAAGGCCGTGGCTTCGGGCGAGCGCGTGATCGCGCTTCTGGACGAACCGGCTGAACCCGATGCCGTGAATGCCATAATGGCGCCACCTTTACAGGGCGCCGTTCGCTTTGAAGGCGTCAACTTCGGCTATACGCCCCATCGCCCAATCCTGCGCGGGGTGAGCTTTTTCGTGGAGCCGGGCCAATGCGTGGCGCTGGTCGGCCCGTCAGGGGCAGGTAAATCGAGTGTTGCCGCGCTCTTGGGGCGCTTTCATGAACCCTGGTCCGGTCGCATCCTGGTAGACGGCCGAGATGTACGTGAATATTCCCGCGCATCTCTCCGCAGTCAGATGAGTATGGTCTTTCAGGAAAGCATGCTCTTCGGCGTGAGTATTGAGGAGAATATTCGCTACGGTCGCCTGACGGCGGATGAAAGCGCCGTGATGGAAGCAGCCTGCCGGGCCAGCGCCCACGGTTTCATCCAGGCCACTGAGGCGGGCTATGCGACTGAACTGGGTGAACGGGGCGCGACGCTCAGCGGGGGCCAGCAGCGCCGCCTGGCCATCGCCCGGGCCGCCTTGCGTCATGCCCCTCTCGTGATTCTGGATGAGCCCACCACCGGGTTGGACAAAGCCAATGAGCATCTGGTCCACTCAGCCCTGGACGAATTGACCCGCACAGCAACCACCATTCTCATCACCCACGACCTGCAGTGGGCGCGTCGGGCCGATCAGATCCTCTATATGGAAGACGGGCGTATCTGTGAGGCGGGCAGCCACGCCGAACTCCTGGCCCTGGATGGCCGGTACGCGGCCATGTACGCGTTGCAGCAGGAATCGGCCGCAAATCCGGCTCTCACCAACGAAGGGATGAATCATGCTGTGCTCATCTGATGCCGAACTCGTTGCGCGGGAGGAAGAACTGCCCGGCCTGGCCACCCTGCTTTCGCCGCGGGCATTGAATGACTTGCTGGCGGACAGAGGGTGGGACGACGAGATGCCGGCGCTCCAGGCCTACTACACCCGCTACAAGCCGGGCACGAGCTGCCTGGTCGCCTATCGAGGGGAAGCTGCGGATGGGCAGCCGGTGTGGCTGTACGCTGTGGCTCATCGACGGCAGGCGGTCAAGCTGGCCAAAGCCCGGAATTTCCATCAGCAGGGCTTGCACGACTCACTTTTGATTGTGCCTGAATTGGGTCTTATCGTCTACCGTTTTCCGCTGGATCGCCGCCTGCCGCAAATTGAGGCGTTGCGCTCGCCCGAGTCGTGCCGGAAACTTCTAGAGCAGATTCGCATTCCGACGCCGGGCCCGGGAGCGCCATTGAATCGGGACGTCTTACGCTATAAGCCGGAGCGCCGCTGCGTCGCGCGGATCAACGTGGCCGATCGGCGCTGGCTCGTGAAGCTGTACGCCGACGATCATGCCTATGCCACCGCACGCGCCGGCAGCAAGCTGGCGGCCGGCGGCGCGCTGCGGCCAGCCGAGGCGGCCGGCTGGTCGCGCTCCGCCCGCGCCCTAGCCTGGCACTGGGCCTGGGGCCGCCCGCTGGACGAACTGCCTCTGGGCGATGAGAAGACGCTACGGGCCTATGGGGCGGCAGGCGCCGCCCTGGCCGAGCTGCATCATCGCGCCGCACGCACGCCCCTGAGCTACGATGGCAAGGCGGAGCGAAATGCGCTGCTGTGCGCGGCCCAGTCCGTTGCGGCCCTGGCGCCCGACGAAGCGAGACGGGTGGCACGGTTGGTCAACCAGGTGGAGATGCGACTGGCGGCCATCCCCGATGCAGGGGGCCTCATCCACGGTGATTTTTCTCCCGATCAGGTGCTGGTTGAGGGGATAGATGCC